>JALNXV010000104.1 GCA_023230175.1 Candidatus Cloacimonadota bacterium | reverse complement strand
GACTGAGGAAATGCCATACTCGGCGAGGACTTTGGTGATCTTCTCGATTCTTCTTTCTCTGTTTTCAAAAGCAATCATGGTCTTACTCCTCCCTCGGGTCGATGTACTTCGCAGCTTCGGCGAAGCGTCCGTAAGTTGATGTGGCCTTCTTGAGAGCCTCGTTGGCATCGATGCCCTTCTTGATGAAGTCCATCATCTTTCCAAGGCTGATGAACTCATATCCGATAACCTGATTCTCTTCATCGATGGCGAGCCTGTTGATGTAGCCTTCGGTGAGCTCGAGGTATCTGCAGCCCTTGGCCTTGGTTCCGAATGTGGTGCCGATCTGGCTTCTCATTCCCTTTCCAAGGTCCTCAAGGCTTGCTCCGATCGGGAGTCCGCCTTCGGAGAATGCAGTCTGGGTTCTTCCATAGGCGATCTGAAGGAAGAGCTGGCGCATAGCAACGTTTATTGCATCGCACACGAGGTCTGTGTTCAGAGCTTCAAGAATAGTCTTGCCAGGCAGGATCTCTGATGCCATGGCAGCCGAATGGGTCATGCCGCTGCATCCAAGGGTCTCCACAAGAGCTTCTTCGATGATTCCGTTCTTCACATTGAGCGTGAGCTTGCAGGCACCCTGCTGAGGAGCGCACCAGCCTACTCCATGTGTAAGACCGCTAATGTCTGTGATTTCCTTGGACTGAACCCACTTCCCTTCTTCCGGGATAGGAGCTGGTCCATGGTCTGCACCCTTGGCTATCGGGCACATGTGCTGCACTTCCGTTGAGTAAATCATTTTACCCTCCTAAATAATACAATTCAATAACAATTACTGGCTAGGCGAGATTGCCTATCAATATATTCTTACATCAATTAGCATCGTTCTGGCAACCCGCCCACCCCTGTTTCCTTGAAAATCTTCCCTAACAGGTCATCCCCTCATGCTGTCTGCTCTGGCAATCATGGCAATATCCTGGAGGTGCGTTGCCTTCTTTCAGGTTTCCAGGCTTGGCCAAACCCATCTTCCTCAAGGCCTATGAACCTAGATGCATTAGTTAAGAAGGAAACAGATTCATTCCAGGTTAGAAGGCCTTAGAAATGTTACTCTCAAGGAGGACTTGAAGGCGACATGTCAATAAAAGGCATTCCAGATTGTAATTTCCGAAATCTACAAAAAAAAGAGAAAAATATAATTAGCATGACAATATACGTCACACCTGTATGCTATCATGAATTAATAAACACGAAATAGCAAAAGCGTGGTAGAATTGTCGGAGAACAAAAATGGAAACAACGAAGAATAGATTATCAGATTTCTCTTCTCTTGCAAAGCTTCATCAGTCTGGGAAAGATTTTGAAGCTGGAATTTCGGTTTTTTCTCATTGCTTTCTTACAGGTCTTGTGGCAAGAGCGCTATTATCCCAGATGCCACCATCAAAATCCAAACTCTTTCCAGCAAACTCAGAAGTAATTGCTGCAATTCATGATATAGGAAAGCTCAACCCGTTCTTTCAAGAAAAGATAAGACGAGACATCACATTACCTCACCATTATGAACATAATAGCTACCCTGGGCTTGAGAAATCACAACCGCAAAGAGAAGCACAAGTCGGTTATCATGGAGCATTCAGCTATCTTACTCTTGAGGATTATTCAGAGAACATTGCAAAAGCAATTGGCTGTCATCATGGCTCACTTCAGCTTCCTGAAGCCACAGATTCAAGCGCAAATTCAATTGGCGGACCGGAATGGGAAGCCCTTCGTGAAGAAACGATAAAGAAGATAGAGGAAGCACTTGGAAAGCAATTGCCTCCATCCTTATCAAAGGATAGCCTTGCCATAGTTGCAGGACTGACAACGGTTTCAGATTGGATTGCATCAGGTTCTGTATTTGACCCTTATTCTGATACGGAAATAAAAAACATCAGCCAGCAGACCATTGATTTGGCAATTGAAAAAGCTGGATTCGTACGTCCAATCATCAGGAAGGGTCTAAGCTTTGAAGAAGTTTTCTCTGGCTATCATCCAAACGACATGCAGGTATGCATGGACAAAATAGTTACTGAACCAGGCATCTATATTCTGGAAGCTCAGATGGGTGAAGGAAAAACAGAAGCAGCTCTTTATGCAGCATATAAGATACTGTCAAAGGGCGAAGCATCAGGAATCTATTTTGCAATGCCAACGCAGTTGACTTCAAATAAGATTTATGAAAGGTTTACGCCTTTTGTTGACAAGATTCTCGACCCTCATGACAAGAATCGGGCATTGCTGATCCATGGAAAATCCTGGATGTATTATACAGATATTGGCGAAGAATGCAGACCCGGTTATTCCTGGTTTGACTCCAGAAAGCGTAGTTTGCTGGCACCATTCGGAGTAGGAACAATTGACCAAGCTCTGCTTGGAGATATGCATGTAAGACATTCATTTGTCCGCCTTTTCGGACTTGCAAACAAAGTAGTTATTTTCGATGAGGTTCATACCTATGATTCATATACCGGAACAATTCTTCATGGCCTGATTGATTGTCTCAGAAAACTGAATTGCACTGTAATCATTCTAAGTGCAACTCTATCAGCATTGCAAAAGAAGGCTTTGCTTGGAGATTCAGAAAGCGAGGCTGAAAAAGGATTATACCCGCTTATAAGTAAATCTAACGGAATCAGCAATTCGTTCATTGCACCTTCTAATTATCAAGAAAGAACAATTGAAGTGGACTATGAGGAAGACAACGATGAGGCTGCATTCAAGGCTGTGAGGGAGAAATCCCTCGATGGTGAACAGATAATATGGATTGAGAACACTGTTGACCAAGCACAGGAAGTTTTCAAGACGCTTGCTTCCTGGTGCAAGGAAAATCGAGTTGAAATTGCCCTTCTTCACTCTAGGTTCACTCCAAATGATCGTTCAAAAATCGAAGACAAATGGGTTTCCATTTATGGAAAAGAAGGAAAGAACATTCGGTACAACACAGGTAGAATCCTCATTGGGACACAGGTAATTGAGCAGTCTCTGGATCTGGATGCAGATTTCATGGTAACCAGAATTGCTCCATCAGACATGCTTCTTCAACGGGCAGGAAGACTTTGGCGGCATCGCATCCTTGATAAAAGTTCCAGACCAAATTCTGCAAAACCAGTTCTTATGGTGCTTGCTCCTCAGCAAAGCAAGGTATTAGACAATCCCGAAACTGCATTCGGTGAATCGGGAATGGTTTATTCGCCATATGTCCTATTCCGGACTTCAGCTATCTGGAGACAGACAATCAGAATATCAATCCCAGCTGACCTTCGATCAATAATAGAATCCACCTATTCTGATAACATTGAACAATCAGAAATAATATTGGCATCCAAGAGGAATCTTGAAGCGGAAAAAGGGAAACTTGCTAAGCTAGCATACAATTCAATGGCGGAAATCGGAAATCCAAACAATGATACGTGCAGCACAAGGTACAACGACATTCCGACCTGCCCCGTTCTTCTTCTAAAAAAGATTTCCTGCAATCAAACTGGAGCAATCACACTTCTGGATAACACAAAAATCATTCTTTCTGATCAATTGACAACAACAGAAAAAAAGAAAAATGCAGTAAGGATTCTTGATAATAACATTATCCAATGCGCATCATCAAAGGCACCTGCAAATTGCAAATGCGATTTGCTTGACCTTGTTGGTAAATTCATCTTCATCTCTGCAAATCAGAATGAGCAATTGAGGATTGGGATTGTCGATGAAAGCGGCTGTATATCCAGTCCCAATGGCATTGAAAATGAAAAATATGAATTAAAATACAACAATCTGATAGGTTACCAGACAAAAAGGAGGAGTTGATGGAGGACAGATTCAATCTATTTGATGAACAATGGATTCCAATTCCACTAAAAGGGAAAGCATCATTAAGGCAAGTTTTCACTGATGAAACACTTGAAAGCATAGGTGGGACTGCAATTCAGAAACTTGCAATTCTCAAATTGCTTCTTGCCATAGGGCAGACAGCAGCTACACCAGAAGATAATGATGATTGGAAACAGATGGGGGCCCAAGGCCTTGGAAAGAAATGCATTCATTATCTTGAAGAACACCGAAATCTCTTTTTCCTTTATGGAGAGAAGCCTTTTCTCCAATTTCCTTCATTAAAAAAGAACAAAGAGAAGCATTCGCTTCAAGAAAGAGATATCGGAACGAATTATCTTCCAGACTTGCCTTCAGACAATAATACTATCATCAACAGTTTTCAAACAAGCCATCCTCTTTCTGATTCCGACAAAGCAGTTTTCATTGTTTCAATCATGAACTACAGCCTTGGCGGAAAGCGAACGGATAAGAATTCACCTATCTTCACTCCAGGATTTGCAACAAAGAAAGGTTCGGCAAAACCAGGACCAAGCCTAGGAAATTACAATGGTTATCTTCAAACCTGTTTTCAAGGAAAATCAATCTTGGAAACGGTATGGCTAAATCTTCTCAGCAGAGAAAACATTAACAGCTTTTTCCCACAAACATGTGATATGCCAATTGTTCCTCCGTGGGAAAAAATGCCATCAGGCGAAGATGACAAAACTGCAAGACAGCTCAAATCCGGGCTGATGGGAACATTATGCGGGATGTGTCGTTTTGTGTACCTTGATGGCGATGGGATAATCTACACAGATGGTATTCAATATCCCTCGCATAAAGATGGCTGGAGAGAGCCTTTCATGGCTTTTTCAAATGATGAGCCGCCTAAGGTAGCTTGGGTTGACACGAGCAAGCGTCCATGGAGAAACCTCTCTGCATTGCTTGAACTTTCCTTGACTAATACTTGTAAAGACATTAATTGTCCTCAGATTTCTATGTTGTTCAGAAGAAACTGTAAAGCAATCAATGAAATTGGGATCTTTTCTGGAGGGTTGAAAGTAAGAGCTAATTCTGGTGACCAGTCTGTGAAGCAAACTGATGATTTTGTTGATGATTCAACATTCCTTACCACATCGATTCTAAACGAAGAATGGTTCAGCAAACTGAAACAAGAAATGAATGGATTGGAAGAGCTATCCAAGATATTGTACTCAAGCATCAACAAATACTGGGCAGGATTGAAATCGGGCAGCTCTAAGGCTATTGCCGCAAACGGATCAGAGGCCTTCTGGGATTCCTGCAACAGCATCAAGCAATGTCTTTTTGAAAAAGTTCAAAACGATGAAAAGCTTAGATTGCAGCGAAAGCAGTTTTCAGATATTGCTTTCGCAGTCTACAATAATTTCTGTCCAAAAGATACTGCAAAGCAGATTCTCCAATGGGCAGAATCACGACCATCATTTTCAAAATATCTAGCATTGGAAGAGGAGGAAACTATAGATGCATAATAACCGAGGGGAAGCTTTTGTCAGCTACGTTATCAAAAGAATCAATGATTCTGATGGTAAATCGTTTGCTGCAAAGCTAAAAAGAGCAGAAAGTGAATCAACCGAATATCAAAGCTGGGAGATACTCACTCATTGGGCTGATCTTGACTCTGAAACGCAACGGAAAGCTTTCGGAATAATTGGAGCAAGCATTGCCCATCAAGCATTAAAGCAAGATGGAACAATCAGTCTAGGAAAAGGGCTCAGACTATCAGCAAAAGACATTACTTCTGCAGATGAGCTTGCTAAATCTTCAGAAGCTTCAAGATTGCGAAGACTGATCTCCTGCAAGAGTGGGATTGAACTTGCCAATACAGTCAAACCTATCATTCGCCTTCTTGAATCAAGGGATATTACAATATGCTATTCAAGACTGCTGAATGAAATTCTTTTCTTTGATAGTGATATTTCAAGAGAGAAGACCTGTATCAATTGGGCACAGGATTTTTTCGGAAGAAGGAGTGAAGAAGAAAAGTGATTTTATCTAAACTGTTATTGGATTGGAAAAGCTTGAAATCTCTATCCATAAAAGGAGTTTATGGAATACATAAATTGATCTACAGCTTATTTCCAGGAGAGAAGCGCAGTTTTCTATTTTACGACAGGCCTGAATGCCGGTTTGGAAAGGAAATACTGATTCTCTCAGAAATGCAGCCGTTGCTGCCACCAGTAGGGATTCTTCAAAGCAAGGTTATTCCAGATTCTTTTCTTGAGAATAGTTCATATGCATTTCAGATAATGCTAAATGCAGTGAAACGCAACTCAGAAGGGAAACTGGTGCCAATTATTGGGAAAGAAGAAGCGGCAGCTTGGTTTTTAAGCAAGCAGAATAGCTGGGGATTCGAAGTAATACAAGATTCGTTTGAGGTATTTGAGACTGGAGTGCAGATCTTTGAAAAAGGAGAAACGAAGATTACTCAGTCAAAGGCAAGCTTCAGAGGAGTATTGAGAGTTACTGATAGGTCTGTGTTCAAGCAGTCTTTTGAACAAGGAATCGGAAGAGGAAAAGCTTTCGGATTCGGGTTGTTGCAATTAATTAAAACAAATTAGTCAAGGAGTTACAAATGACAAACAATTATAAAGGTAAAAAAATCGAGTATCACATCATCCAGAGTTTCCCTGTATCATGTCTGAACAGAGATGACGTAGGTTCACCAAAGGCAGCAATGATTGGAGGAGTACCTCGTGCCAGAGTAAGCAGCCAGGCTTGGAAACGCCAAGTAAGAATGCAGCTTCATGAAATGGGTATTCATATCGCTTGCAGAACAAAAAATATTGCTGACAAGATCGCATCTTTCTGTTCTGATGGCAATAGCGAAAAGGCAAAAGAAGCTGCTTCAAAAATTGCTGGAATACTAGCAACAGATACTCTCTATTTCTTTTCGGATTCAGAGGCGAAAGCGCTTGCAGATTTTATAATAGAGAACAACTACTTAGAAGAAATAAAGGATAAGGAATTAAAAGAAAAAGCTTTTGCAACAAAAGTTTTCAATGCTCAGAAAACCGGATCTCAGAAAGGATTCAAAGATCTGGATGGTCTGGATATAGCTTTATTTGGTAGGATGGTTGCAAATTCTGCATCAGTTTCCATCGAAGCAGCAGCTTCGTTTGCACATGCGATTTCTACTCACAAAGCTTCATCTGAAATTGATTTTTTCACAGCCCTAGATGATATTCCATCTGAAGAAAACGATGATGCACGATCTGCCCATCTCGGAAGCAATGAGTTTAATTCAGCCACATACTATCGTTACGTATCACTTGATCTTGGTCAGCTTGTCGAAACTCTGGGTGGAGACGAGAATCTGGAGACAGCTGTTGATGCATTTACTAAGGCTTTGTTCATTGCCTTACCGTATGCTCGTCAGACAACGATGGCAGGTGATACCCCTTGGGATTTTGCTAGAATATATGTTAGAAGGGGACAGCGTCTTCAAGCCTCATTCGACAACCCAGTTTATGCACATGGTGAAGGTTTTTCCAAGCCAAGCATAGAGGCACTACGTACCGGTTTGGATACGAAAGAAAAACAATTCGGTTCGCTATTTGGAAAAGTTGCTGAATTCGAGTGGGGGTTGGATGAACACTATTCAATTGACAATTTGATTAGTGATATCAACAACTCAATTCACGAGGACTAAAGATGGGCAAAAAATACCTTCTTCTTTGGATTGAGGCACCTCTTCAATCATGGGGATGCCATTCAAAATTCGGTCCCAGAGATACTTGTGAATTTCCGACAAAATCAGGAATCTATGGTTTGTTTCTCTGCGCTCTTGGTTATCAGGGAGCGCAGACTAAACTGCTTGAACGAATAGCAGACCTGCCTCAGACTGTTCTTGGATTCAAGAACAGTTCTCCAATAATGAAAGACTTTCAAATGGTCGGAAGCGGTTACGACACTTCTGACAAATGGGAAAGCTTGAATATTCCAAGAAAAGCTGATGGCGGGCTTGCAGTAGCTTCAGCGGGTTACGGTGGAACAAAGATGACTTACCGTTATTACATACAGAATGGCAAATTCGCCGTGATTCAGGAAATGGACGATGACCTATGCAGTTCAATTTCGATGGCTCTTCAGAATCCAGTCTTTGATCTTTATTTCGGCAGGAAAAATTGTGTACCTTCAGATTTAATTTTCCGAGGAGTGTTTGAGGACTTTGATTCAGCGTATATCAAAGCTATGTCAATTGCTACCGAAGAAAAGAAGATCCAACTTGATTTCATTGTTTCTGAAACTGAACATAGCCCAGAAAGCCTGATTCTAAACGATGTTCCAGTTTCGTTTGGTGAAAACAAGCAGTACAGAGACAGAAGAGTGTACATCAAGAGGCAAAATGGCGAATTCACGCTTATTAATCAAGATAAACAAGAATAACCTGCCTCAAGTGAAAGATCGCTACCCCTTTCTATATTTAGAGAGGGGTAGACTTGAGATCGATGACAGCAGCGTAAAATGGATAGACTGTGATTGTAATGTAGTAAAGATTCCTATCGCCACTATCAGCACTCTTCTATTAGGTCCCGGCACTTCAATCACTCATGAAGCCGTAAAGGTAATAGCTGCTGCGAATTGCACTATTTGCTGGGTTGGAGAAGACAGCATGCTGTTCTATGCTGTGGGGGAATCCCCTACTTCAAATACACGCAATTTACGCAGGCAAATGAAGCTGTCTTGCAATCCTTCAAAAAGCCTTGAAGTGGCAAGAAAGCTTTATGCTTTTCGTTTTCCTGAACTTGACCTAAGTAAATCAACATTAAGTGAGCTCATGGGCATTGAAGGGAAAAGGGTTAAGCAACTATATGAAGCTAAAGCTGAAAAATATGGTGTTGGGTGGGCCGGAAGAAATTATATTCCCGGGAAATTCATGATGAGTGATTTCACAAACAAAGTTCTAACGGCAGCAAATGCAGCTTTGTATGGAATCATTTCTTCCGCTGTTTATTCCATGGGGTATTCTCCACATATTGGCTTTATCCATTCAGGTAGTCCTTTGCCGTTTGTATATGATTTGGCTGATTTGTACAAAGAATCAGTTTGCATAGATATGGCCTTTTACCTTACTAAAGAACTTTGTGGAGAATATGACCGGTCAAGGGTTATTGAAGAATTCAGAAAAAGAATTATTAAGGAAGATGTACTTTCAAGGATAGGAAAGGACATAATTTCCGCATTAGGTGAGGAAGAATAAGCCATGGTTGTCGTGCTATCAGATTTCATTCCGCCAGCTGTTAGGGGAAGAATGAAACTTTGGTTTGT
Organism: Candidatus Cloacimonadota bacterium; assembly: GCA_023230175.1. GTDB lineage: Bacteria > Cloacimonadota > Cloacimonadia > Cloacimonadales > WRIO01 > JALNXV01. The sequence goes on along the minus strand of JALNXV010000104.1, from coordinate 962 downwards.
TGAACCAAGGCCAAATGTTTTTGTTTCTGGAATTAAAGATTCGGTAGCAGATAGCGTTGTTGAATATCTTTTCTCACATTGCCCTTCAAATTCAGGTCTTCTTGTGTTTCAAAGGACTAACGAACCCCCTTTTTATAGAATCAGAGGCTTTGGAGATTCCAGGAACAAAATTGCTTCATTTGAAGGATTACAATTGATTTTTGAAAAAATAGCGAAGGAATAGTAAGATTAAACACCATTACTTGCGTATGTGGTGTTTTTATTGTACCATATGTACTGTTTTCCCCACTCACGTGGGGGTGTTTCTTTCTATCTACCTAAAACATATGAAGGTGTAGGTTTTCCCCACTCACGTGGGGGTGTTTCAGATACGCCGGCATCTATATATGCTTGTGTCTGGTTTTCCCCACTCACGTGGGGGTGTTTCTGACAGTGAAAAAGTCCTCTTTGGTGAAGCCTTGTTTTCCCCACTCACGTGGGGGTGTTTCCAACTCAATCGCTATGCTCTGGTTTATGGAATAGTTTTCCCCACTCACGTGGGGGTGTTTCTACCAAAGTTGATGCTCCAAGTTATAGGTGATTGTTTTCCCCACTCACGTGGGGGTGTTTCTCTTTGTAGTAGAATCTAGGCAGGACGGTCATAGTTTTCCCCACTCACGTGGGGGTGTTTCCTTCTGGGCTGACCGCTACGCAAGTACAAGCTGGTTTTCCCCACTCACGTGGGGGTGTTTCCAGGGGTTTGGGGGCTTGCACAGCCCCCATATAGTTTTCCCCACTCACGTGGGGGTGTTTCCCTGTCAAGGGTACCGGTTGGACAGGTGAGACGGTTTTCCCCACTCACGTGGGGGTGTTTCCAGTACAGATTGGTGTCGTATCAAAGGCCAAGCGTTTTCCCCACTCACGTGGGGGTGTTTCCGGGTCACTTGCCGGGTCGTTGTTGTGCCGTACGTTTTCCCCACTCA
>JALNXV010000103.1 GCA_023230175.1 Candidatus Cloacimonadota bacterium | reverse complement strand
AATCATCATCAAGTATTAAGCTGCTTACAGGGAGTGTAATTTCATAACTAAATGGTGATGTGCTTATGTCAATATTTTCATTAGTAACTGTTGAGTAACCTGCTAATTGAGCTGTAATAGTATATGTTCCAAGCCATACGTTAGGGAAGTTAACAGCATTAGTTGTAGCTGTTTGAGTATAAATATGAGCAGGGTTTCCGTTATTGTTTGTTAAAGTAATGACAGCACCGTTAACAGAACCATTATCTTCTGTATTAACAGTAATGTTAACTACAGCAGACATATTTTTAGATACTGAATTTGAAAAAGCAGGAGTTGATAAAACGTCGTTTGAATAAACTGCTTTAACAACATATTTAAATTCACCAGTTTCTACAGTAGCCCATGTAAGGTCTGTATATGTTGTGTCTTGTACATCATTAGCAATTGCTTCCCATAGGTTTTCATTATCTAAATCTGTAACATTAGCACGATAGATTTTGTATGATTCTATTGCACGATTATATGAAACTTGAGAAGTAGTTCTTGCGATTCTTTCTAAATCAGATTTATTATATTTGGTATATTCTAAAGAAAAATCATCTTTTGCTGTTTTTTTGGTAAGTTTATGGTTTAATAATGATGCTGATTTTTCTGCAGTAAAGTTATAGTTAGGAGTTGAGACAATCTGATTTCCATTACTTCTTGCATCACCGATAAATACATTATCTATGGTTGTAACAGCATTATCATCACCAACAAGATTAAATGCTACATATACTGCCTGACCTGCATATTCAGCTAAAGAAATAGAAGTATTTAACCAAGACCAATTCTCAAAAGTACCAAAATCTTCTTCTCTCCAGATTTGAGTCCAGTTATTTCCGTCAGTTGATACCTTAACCATTAAATCCTGATTATCATTAGGATCTACTGCCCAATAGTAACTCATATAGAAGTCATAAGAAACGATAGTATTTGCTGTAACTGAAATTGGAGGTGTGATTAACCAGGTATTAATATCATATCCCCAGTCTACTCTAGCACAATTTCCTTCATAAGGATTTCCATCAGGTGCACCAATAAACCAGTAAGGAGTTCCGCCTTCACCGGGAGTTCCGGCACCTTGAATAACTTCATCCCAGTTTGAGAAATCGCCTTCGAAATCATCTGAAAACTCACTTAACCCACTTACTGAACCGGGAGCTGACCATGTTAAAGCAACTTCACTATCAGTAGCAACAGCAACAACATTAGCAGGAGGATTAGATAATTCTAATAATGTGATAGGTGACATAGTTAAATCTGTTTCACCAACTTCAACTAAATCATCAGTATATGATTGATAATTTTCTCTTGTTACTGTGATTACATAAGTTTTATTTGTATAAACACCGGTTATTTCAAATTCACCGTTAGCATTAGTTGTAATACCATCATAATTTTCATAACCTGTTAAAGTGATCTCTGCGTTAGCTAAGCCTTCTTGTGTATCAGAAGCTATAACTGTTCCTGAAACAGTAACTGTAGGTAATTGAGTCATAGTAATATTTTGAGTTGTTGATTCGTCAGCAACTACAGCAACGCCTTCAATAGTTGTATTTTCAAATCCGAATTTACTTGCTACCAATGTAACAGTTCCTTCAGAAACATAACCGATGGTATATTCACCGTTTTCATTTGAATATGCTCTTCTGCTTGTTCCTTGAACAGTAACTTCAACATCAGCTAAAGGTGCATCATTGTGTGTAACAACACCTGAAATACTACCTAAACCTGCTGTATTAAAATATAAAGAAGTGTTTGCAATCTCTGTGGTTAAGGTGCCTGTCGCTAAAGCAGTTAAGTCGTATTCTATAGTGTCAGAATTTAATTTTAAAGTACGATTTGTTTCAAAAGATGTAGTTTGATATTTGTTACTTGAACTATAGTATTCAGCATCTAAAGGTCTATGAGCCATAATAACAAGATTACCACCACCATAAGGGAATGGTTCGCTAAGTTCAATTAATAATTCATAATTACCTGCTGTAGTATTATCTAATCCACCTTCATAAACTAAGGTAAATTCTTCATAAGGAATCCAGTCAGCATTAGTCTCAAAAACTTCAAGATCAGTTGTAGCCATATAAATAGAAACAGGAGAACCTTCAGGAATATCTCCGTAACCTGTAAAATTATAAGAGATAGATTCAATTAATCCACCTGCATTGATTTCATTTTCTAAGTAGATAGTTTGAGATACACTGCTTTTATAGTAGAAATTTAATGGAGGATTAGTAGCTGTAGTAGTGCTGGCAGGATTACCAATGTAAGCCATTACTGTGCCTTCAGGTTGTACACTTACATTAAGTACGTTTGTAGTGTTATTAGCTAAATTCTCATCATTATCATAGATAACTTTGCCATATAATTGATAATTTTCGCTAACAGTAGGGGTCCAAGCTATTGAATGTTCAGCTTCTTGAGCAGCTAAAAGGTTTGAGCCCGGTTCAGTGCCTAATACTAAATCATCTCCACCTTCAACAACTTGCATTAAATTTACAGTATAAGATTCAGCAGTAACTGTACCGTAGTTTAATACCGTAATTACATAATCATAAACATTATTTGCTGTTGGAGTTATATTTCCTGTGATTGACTGTGCAATTAAGTCGTTAGCTAAAAGAGTTTCAACTTTAATATTATCAACAAAAATATTAAACATATCAGCTGCCGAGTAACAATTAAAACCAAGATAATAGGTGCCACTAGTTTCAGGAGCAAAAGGTATTTCTGCAGTTAAAAAAGTTGATGTTGCTATTCCTGATTCATCAAACAAAGTTACATTCTGAGCATCAACAGTTTGTGCAGTACCAAGGGTAACTTTTAAATTTTCAGGAAATGAAGTACTTGTTTTGTAATCAAAACTAATAACATAACTATTTCCTGCTTCTAGTTCTAAGCCTGCAGAAAACGCCCAGGCATTTGCTACATTACTTGAATGCCACTGATACCTCATTGTTGCATCGGGATTTCCTCCTGTAGCTACAATTGTCCATTCATTGCCTACTCCCGCATTATGGGTTGACCAGCCTTCAGGAAATGTTGTTCCTTCAAATCCTTCATTCATAAGGACTTGCCCCATTAACATACTTGCTAATGCAAGTAGAACTAATACAAAACTTAGTTTCTTCATAAATATCCATCCTTTCTTATAAATGGCTTATAAGAGCATTAAAAGACGAGTATTTATGATGTTTAATACATAAATCAATCCTCATTTTAATACTCCTTTTTATTAAGTTATTGTCAATTGTAATTACTATGACAATTTTGTCAACAATTTTTTGAATAAACTTATGAATATTGAGGCGTAGTTCCTAATATATTGAAATTTATAAGGATATGTGGATTGATATTAAGGTTTTAGTTACATAATAAAATACTATAACAGGAACTGATTCATTTTGTTACAGTGTATTTATATTTTTTGAGACTTTAGAAGGTTGTTGAATAATAATAAACATTGTTTTACACGTTTCCGGAGGATGTTCGCACGACATAGTTATTCAATAGCCTTTTATTTTTATTTATTCAGTAATCCAATAATTTGCTAAGTCGTCTAAGGAGCAAATCCAAGCATTTTTTCTTTTAGAATATCTGATAATTTCCCAGTACAGTTTTTGCCAATAAGGATAGTCTATGCAATCAAATGTGTTGTTATGCCAAAGTATGGATAGATGAGTATTATTTATATGAGTGTTATTAACAATTTTTTTTATTTTGTGTTTGGCTGAATTGTATGATAAATTCATTGCCTTTTCTGTGAAGAGAGTTACATCCATTATAGTTAGAGGGATTTCCAAGACACTAAAAGGTCTGTTTTCTTTAATATTAAAGGGGTAAAAAGGTAGTGAAATGCCGGCTCTATAGCCGATATTTTCCCAAAAACCTAATGTAGCATCGTACACAAATCCGGCTTGTTCTAATATTTTAAAAGATTTTTGATAATTAAAGCTTAGAAAATGATTCCTATATCCTTTGACAGCAAAATCATAAGAATTGATTAAAATAAGTTGTTCTGTTAATAGATCTTCATCTACGCTTGCAGCTTTAGTTCCATGAAGTCCTACTGAATGTTTTTGAAAAATCTTTATAATTTGTTTTAACTGTTGTTCATCATTAAAATATGCTTGCCTTTCGTCTAAGATTTCGGATTGGCTCATTAAGAAAGAAGTAGAGTTTACTTTTAGTTTTTGTTCATAATTTAAAATAGAGCTAAGTGCTTTTTCCGGATTCCAAAGACATTGTTTGGTAATGAAATGGCCAACAATTTTATATAAAGCACTGATAAAGTTTTTTTTCATTTTTTTTAGATTGTGTTTATATACCATATTCAGATGTTTTTTATTCCAAAAATTATAGTAATCAATGTCATGGGAAAGTGTTAAGCAAAAGCTTGCATTGTTAGGCCATTTTTTTTTGTTGGCAAACTTTTTTAAAATTATTTTTAAGGTTACTTCAAAGATTTGGCAATAGTAGTCAACCACCGGAATTTCAGTTAAATCTAAATAATTTTGTAATGATTGGCGATAGTCATATCTGTCACCGGGGATTAGATTTTGTTCATCAACATATTCTTGCCAGCAAGTAAGAAAATAAAAAGCTGAGGTTATGATATCTTTTTTTATAATAACTTTTTTATTAGATATTTCAAAAATCTTTCCGGGTAGTGAAAATAAAAAGGGAATATATATATCTTGATATAAAACTTGGTTAATATCTTCATTAGGATATAGTTTAATTTGATCAAAAAAATCAACCGCTTTTGGATTATGATAAATATTTACAGGATAATCATTTTTAAAATCTTGCCCATAATATACATGAATCTCTTCGTAAGCATAATTATAAAAAAATGAAGGCTTAAGCCCTAAAATGCTGCAAAAAGTTCTAAAAACATATTCGGCTTTCGGAATATATCTTTTTTCTGTATTTATCAAAATGTTGATTACATTTCTGGTATCTTTGATAATTACATCTTCTGAAAAAATATATTCATTTTCCATATAAATCCTTTAAATTTCAATTTTATTTATTGTTTTTTCTTCAAGTAAAACTGTCAACTCTTTTTTAAAACTTTGTTTGAAAGATATTGATAAAAAAGATTACAAATAGGTGTTGAAAGGATATCCCTGTTTTTAATAGATCATTATCAAGGATTTAAGTACATTAATTATTGATAGTTGTTATCTTTTCAACAAATATGTTACGATAGAATTACAAGGGACCTCCAGGATGCTTTAAAGCATCCTGGAGGTCCCTTGTAGCTTCATTAACCTAACTGTATTGTAATCAATTATTTATGTTAATGAAGGTTGTTGAGAAATATTATGCATAATTCAAGAACTTCTAAAGTCTTTCTCAAAACTACTGTTGTGCGAGCATCCTTGCTTGCACTCAAAGCTACTGTTGTGCGAGCATCCTTGCTTGCACTCAAAAACATAAAAGATAGATATTTAATATTTTATGAAACTACAAGCTGGAAGCTTGTAGAACATTTTTGCATTTTTAGATAACATCTTCCGGTTTTTTGGAAATACAAGTGCAAGCAAGGATGCTCGCACAACATAATACCAGTGCAAGCAAGGATGCTCGCACAACTAATACAAGTGCAAGCAAGGATGCTCACACAACATAATTATTTTAACATCCTTTTTAATTAATATAAAAGAAAAAAACTCTTTGAACTCAGATAAAAATCGAGTTCAAAGAGTAAATATTTGTATATCTATTAAGCTTTAAATTTTTTGATTAAGTTTTCTAATTTGCCGGCTAAATCATTTAAAGCTCCGGAAGAACTTTTAAGATTAACAGCTTCATTAGAGGTTTGGTTTGAGGCTGACATAATACCGGTTAAGTTTCTGGTAATTTCGTCAATACCGGCAGTGATTTCGGTGGTATTTTTAGCAATATCGGTAACACCTTGACTTGCTTCAATACTATTTCTTGAAACTTCATTAGCGATTTCGGCTACATGAGCAGAGTTTTTAGCTATTTCAGCAACGCCTTGACCGGCTTCGGATACGTTTCTATCAATACCTTCGGTTGATTGATTTATTTTTTTAGCATAATTTCCTACTTGTATAGAATTGTCTGCAGCAATGCTAATAGAGTGTGCAATTTCATTGATAGTAATAGTTTGTTCTTCGACACTAGTTGCTATAGTATTACTTATGTCATTGATGTTATGAATGACTGTAGTGATGGAATTGATTGAAGTTGCAGCTGTACCGATAGTACTTTGGATTTCTTCAATTTGTGCAGCGATTCTACCTGTTGCTTCACCGGTTTGTTTAGCGAGTTCTTTTACTTCATTAGCAACGACAGCGAAGCCTTTACCTGCTTCACCGGCACTGGCAGCTTCGATAGTGGCATTGAGAGCTAACATATTAGTTTGATCAGCTATGTCATTAATAACTTTAACAATTTTGCCGATTTCGACAGCGGTTTTTTTAAGGTTTTCCATTACAAGGCCGGTTTCTTTTGCTTGGTTATCAGCTTCGTTAGAGATTTTACTTGCATTTTGGGTATTGTGAGAAACCTCGCTTAAAGAGCTTGACATTTCTTCGATTGCGGCAGCTGATTGTTGAACTGTATTGACAACTTCTTCAATTCTTTTAGTGATGTCTTCAATATTTGCACTAACTTGATTAACTTCATTGGATACAGTAGTAACGTTAACTGAAGCTTGTTCAGATGCCGCCGCTACCATATTGATATTAGAGGACATAACTTCGGATGAATTGGCAACGTTTTTCACATTTGTAGCTGCTTGTTCGGCACTGGCAGCGATGGTGTTAGCATTTGCACTGATTTCTTCTGAGGCTGCAGAGACAACTTCTACTTGTTGATTCATTTCTATTGAGGTTGAGCTTACGGATTCTGATGCTCTCGCTACATCTTTTGCAGAACTTACCAATGAGACAGTCACTTCGGTAATATCTTTAATCATATTTTGCATATTATCTAAGAATTTATTAAACCAAGTGGAAAGTTCTCCGACCTCGTCTTGGCTTAAGACTTCAATTCTTTGGGTTAAATCGCCCTCACCTTGAGCAAGATATTTTAGTGTCTCAGTTGTTTTGATTAGAGGATTAGTCATTTGATTTGACATTATATATGCAAATATTGTGAATACTATGGCAAAGACAATGGCAATAATAATTAAAATCATTAATACTTGGTAAGTATTGCTCATTATCTCAGAGTTTTGCATAAAGCCAATTATTTTCCATCCGAGTTGAGGTGAAGAATAAACCATTGCGAGATAACTTTCATTGTCAATATTTACTTTAGTAATACCTTCAGATATATCATTTAAGTGTTTAATGTCATCGCCCAAATCAGATAAATTTTTAAAATTTAATTCTTCTGAGTGAGGATTAGCTAAGATTGTACCATCATTTTGAATCAACATTATAAATCCTGTTTCACCAAGTTTTATACTATTAACAAGGTTTGTAAGCTGATCTAAAGATACATCTAAACCAACCACTCCGGCAAATTGATTGTTGTTATCGGTAAATGCCTTTGTTAAACTAATAACTACTTGACCTGTGGTAGATAAATAAGCCTCAGTCATATTAATTTTGTTTTGATTATCTCTTCCGATAGTGTACCAGATTCTACTAACAGGATTATATCCGGCTTGCATTTCATATTCACCTGTTGAGACGAAACCTGTTTCTTTGGTTCCAAGAAATACTTCGACATAATCAGGGTGAGTTTCTTGCATTAATGATAGTTGTCCCCAGATAGATTTTTCTATAAAATCAGCATTTCGAGCATTTAATTTTGCAGCTTTTGAAGTTTGAGCATAAGAAGTAATTGAGTTATCGGCATTTTTGATTATTGGGTTTTGAGAAAGCATTTTTGCATTATTTTTCGCTTCTGTTATAAATAAGTTGATACCGGTATTAACTGCATTGATTACAACACTTGTGTAATCAGTGAAAACATTTTTTGATAAGTCAGTTAACAAAAATGAAACAATAATACAGATTAAGGTTACGGGAATAACAACTGCTCCGATTAACATCCTAATGATTTTGGTTTTTAGTTTCATATTTTAATCTCCTTTAAGAAGAGTTTAGTCAAATACTATGAAAAAGTCAAGACAATTTCACAAAAAAAAGCGTATGAATTGGCTTCATACGCATAAAAGTATTAATGATAATTAATTATTCTGTTGATTTTATTTCATTTTTTAAGTCTTTAGCATATTCAAACATTTCTTCGAGAGTCTCAAATTTATCAAAGAGAGCGATAGCTTCTGCAAGTTGAGTATCTAAAGGGATAGCTTTTTTATATCCGACAATTTCACCATATTTTTTGTCAATAATATCTTTTGAAAGGGAAATTTGAATAAAATTATAGGCACTATCAAGTTGTGTTGACTCGTAGGTAAGTCCTTTACCTTTTCCGTAAGTGAGGAATTCTTCGATAAGTTGAGGCGTAGCGATAAAGTCTTCTTCTATCTCGTCTTTAAATTTGGAGTAGTAATCCACGCTGAAATCAAAGAAAAGGTTTTTTCTTCTGATGTCCATTTCTAATTGAGTTAGTCTTTCAGATGAAATTTCAATATCAGGTACTATTCCTCCACCGCCTTTGACTTCTCTGCCGTTAACGGTGTAGTAAAGGTGTTCATTGTTTTCTTTTTCAATGGCTTCTTTTTCTTCTTCAGTGACTTCTTTACCACGTAATAACTTGTCATTAATATCCTTATGGATACATCTGCCTGATTTGATATAATATTTTGATATAGTTACTTTAAGTCCATAACCTTCTACTAAGGGATATAATTGTTGAACAGAGCCTTTACCAAATGATGTTTTACCTACTACAAGCCCCTTATCCCAATCTTGTAAAGAACCGGCAAATATTTCTGAAGCACTTGCACTTGCTTCATTGATTAGAACTACAACAGGGTAACCTGAACGCATACGATTATATCTTGTAAAATATTCACGATTAGTTTCTCTTAATCTTCCTTGAGTCGAAACGACTAATTTATCCGGTCCGATAAATTCATTAACAGTGTCAACAGCTTCGTTTAATAAACCCCCCGGATTAAATCTTAAATCTATTAATAGACCTTTTATGCCTTCATTTTCCAAATCGTCAATAGCTTGTCGTAACTCTATAGTAGTGTTTGCATTAAATTGTCTAATTCTGATATAACCAACTCCGTTATCTAATTTAAATGCATAAGGAATACTTTTAATTTTAATAATATCTCTGATAATGTCAAAATCAAGAACTTCTTTTACTCCCGGTCTTTGAATGCCAATCAAGACACGAGACCCTTTCTCTCCTCTCATTTTTTTAATGACATCTTCGGTTTTTATTCCAACTACATTTTCATTATCTACGCTAACAATTTTATCTCCGGCTTGAATACCCATTTTATAAGCAGGAGTGCCTTCAATAGGAGAAACAACCGTTATATAATCACCTTGTCTGTCAATCGTGATACCTAATCCGCCAAATTCTCCCATTGTGTTGGTAGTGAAATCTTTAAAATCATCAGGAGAGAAAAAAGTAGTATGAGGGTCAACATCTTCAAGCATACCATCAACAGCATATTCTATGAGTTCTTTAAAAGAAATCTCTTCGACATAATTTTCTCTAAGCTTGATTAAGACATCAGAAAAAAGTCTAATATACTTATAATAATCTTGTTGTTCTGTATTTGTATTTGAGGCATCTGCTAAAGAATAATTAAAAATTACACTGCCTGCTAATACCCAAATAAATATGATTGCATAAAAAGCAACCTTATTTGAACGGATAAATTTAATCATATAAAACTCCTTTATTTAATAAACTGACTATATATAATATCTATAATTTCTTGATGAATGGTATCAATTGATTGCATCCCATTTAAAATAATAAATCTTTTTTCTTTAGAAGCAAGTTTTAAAAAGGCATCACGCACATTTTTATGAAATTCTTCCGGTTCTTGTTCTAACCTATCTAATTTTTTATGCATAATTCTTTTTATGGATTCAGATACCGGAATGTCCATTATAAATGTAATATCCGGTATTAGATTATATGTAGCAAAACTATTCATATATAAAATTTTATCATAATTT
>JALNXV010000102.1 GCA_023230175.1 Candidatus Cloacimonadota bacterium | reverse complement strand
TCCTTTGATAATATTTAAAAGCTGTGGTGTCTCATCAAGGCTTGTCTTTCTCATGAACTTACCAATATTCGTAAGCCTTGGATCATCTTCTGCATTAAAAGTGGAACCATCTTCATTACGTAAATCAAGCGCATTCATTTTCATGGACCTGAACTTATACATTTTAAATATCTTCCCATCCTTGCCCAATCTAGGTGCGTTATAGAAGATTGACCCTTTGTCTTGAAAATAAATCATAGGACCGACGATAACTAAAATGATCAGCCAGAATGGAAGTGCTATGATTGCTAATACTAAATCAAATATTCTCTTAAAAAAATCGCGATACACATCTTCACCCCATTACTTAAGCTCATCTATTGCTTCTTTTAATCTACCAACCACATACTCAATATCTTCATCCGTCAACAAAGTATGAAGCGGCAGTGTAATCTCATTCTTATACATATCAAACGCATTTGGATAATCTTCCATCTTAAATCCTAAGTTCTTATATGCTGAATGCATCGGAAGGGGCTTGTAATGCACATTACTTGAAACACCTTTCTCAGCCATCTTCGTAATAACATCATTTCTGAAAGATTCATCTTTCCCATTAAGTCTTAGTAAGTAAAGATGCCCACAAGACTGATAAGTCTCATCATAGTGCTTCATAGGAGTTACTTGTAATTCACTTAATAAAGCATCATACTTATCAATAATTTCTTTTCTTCTACCAAGAAGCTCTGGATATCTTTTGAACTGTGCAAGTCCAAGGGAAGCCATGATATCTGTCATATTACATTTATAATTAGGAGCGACAATATCATACTCCCAAGCCCCTAGCTTTGTCTTAGCAAGCGCATCCTTTGATTGGCCATGAAGGGAAAGAAGCATATACTGTTTATAAATTTCTTCATTATCAAAGCCATCAATATCTTTCCACGTAACCATCCCACCTTCAGCTGTAGTTAAATTCTTTACAGCATGAAAAGAGAAAGATGTGAAGTCAGCAACTTCGCCACTTATCTTTCCTTTATAAGTAGCCCCTATAGAGTGAGCTGCGTCTGCAACAACAACAACTCTACCAAATGACTTTTGTAGGTCATTAGAAGGTTTGAATAGATGTTTCTTGCTTTCTACAGCTTCAAAAATTCTATCGTAATCGCACATTACACCTGCTATGTCTACAGGTATTATCGCTTTTGTCTTCTCTGTAATGGCATCAGCAATCCCATCATAATCAATATGGAAAGAGTCTTTACCTGAATCTACTAAAACGACCTTTGCTCCCACATGAGTGATAACACTTGCAGATGCAGAATAAGTATAAGCACAAGTAATGACTTCATCTCCTGGTCCAATACCAAGAAGTCTTAAAGTCATCTCCATAGCAGCTGTCGCTGAATTGAGTGCAACTGCCTTAGATGTATTGCAATACTCAGCAATTTGCTTTTCGAATAATTTGGTTTTAGGCCCTGTTGTAATCCAACCAGACTTTAAAGTATCAATTACTTCATTGATCTCTTCATCTGAAATATCTGGTGGTGAAAATGGAATGCTTCTCAATTCAGTCATCTTATTCGCCCTCTCTTAAATAGTTTCTTTTGTGTTTTCATCTATATAATGTATAGGTACTTGTGTTAGTACCTTGATTTCCTATGCTATGTATCAAAATCTATATATGGTATGTCACTTATTTCGAAGCACTATATTTTGCATAAATGTATGCTTTGATTGAATGAGGCTACGTGTAATATTTCTGTAACACTAGTCCTAATACAGCAACCTATGAAACCCTTGATATTACTGACTTATAGCCTTTTTATCCTTTCACCATACTCACGTCGCGCCCGATTATGGTGAAAGAATGTATTCCATGCAACATATGGTAGTCAAATATTTTTTGACCTACAACATATTGTGGTTTTGGTCCTTACAAGATACTCACGTCGATATATCCATCCAATATTTTTTTATTATATACACTTAAAATCATTAAACTTAATATGTATTAAATCGCATAATCATCTCACATATGATCTCAGAAAAGGCATAAACACTATATATTGCAAACCGCTTTTTTCTCCACTAAATATTTTATGAGCATCCTCACCTCGTGTTATCATTACAATATAATATTGAAAGAAACGGGACTTCATTTTCCTCATTTTGCTCAGTGTCACTATAATAAATTTCACCATCTTTGTAGACAAATACACCCACATACTCTTCATAATATTCAAAAATAAAAGTAATAAACACCTCATCCGAATATTGAACAACATAAATCAATAAATATCTTTCATAATCCTGTTCGATTTGTTCTATTAATAAAGCATTTTCCTCTTTTTTAACATTAGATAAAATTTCATTGATAGAAATACTTAGGATTGATGCTAATATTGAAATGATTACTATTACGACTAATAACTCAAACAAAGTAACCCCTTTATTATTCATATGTTGCTATCCTTTGAATGATAAAGATTAACTGATGAATCTAACAATTTTTGATGGTTTAATATTTAGCTCAACTAAATTTGAAAACATTTGATTTCGGTGTGTATAACTAGAGATTAAAATTCCATCATATTCGAAGTGATCAATGCAATTCTTTGATATGATTTTAAATCCCTCAACTTCTTCACCTATCTTCGATGGATCATCATCGATAATGGCTAGAAGATTAAATGATAATTTATTATTATGCGTTAAAGCATGAAGTATCATACTTGCAACCTCACCGGCACCATATAATAGAATATTTTTATAACCTTCAGCTTCGACTTCGGTGAGTGCGCGGACTAAACTCTCTAAAGCACTATTATATAAGTTTAGCGATGATTTTAAGTAACCAATATTCAATACTTTTTTCTGCTCAATACCTTTTTTAGTCACATAGTATTTAACATTTTTTGCAGAATACTTTTTTCTTTTAATAAATCCTTCGTTTTCTAAATTCTCAATATAACTATTAATCATAGAAACGGCCACCCCAACTTGAGATGCAATCTCACGCTGGGTAATATGTGGATCTTTTTCAATTAAATCTAGAATCATAAACTCTTTATATAAAAGAGTCGGTTTAAAAAATGAGTTATCATTCAAAATAATCACCATCCATTGTTCGTTTGTTGAATAATTTAATTTTATACCAAATGCATTCCATTTACAAGTAAATTTTCGATTTTTGTTAAAAAAACGAACAATTAATTCACAATTACTTCAAAACACTTTATAAACCGCTTCACAAACTTAAAAAATGGCGCTTTGCTTTATTAAGTGCCAGTATTTTTTTGATTAATTATTAGTTATCCCAATCAGATTAAAAAATATTTAAAGAATGATCATCTAAATAATCATTGCATTCTTCTCTCAAAATGAATGCTTCAATGGCAGCTTCACTATCATCGTTTAACTTATCGATATAATCCTTATAGATCAATGTTGAAGACATGTCGATATGTCTTAGAAGTTTTTTTGTGCTCTCAATACTCCCACCTCTTAATAAATTGAGGTAAGCAGCAGTATGTCTTAAGGAGTGTGGGGTAATTCCAGTGTACTCTAGCCCGCACTTCTTAATAATTTTTTCAAATACATAATAAAAGAAAGTTCTAGAAAGATGACCCTCTTTTGTCGTTTGATTTTGTGAGATAAAAAGATATGGATTATCTTTTTTTCTTCTAATTAGATAGTCATCGATTGCCTCTATAACCCCTTTTGATAGTTGGATTGTATCGACTCTCATATCGTTTCTTTTTCGAATATGAAGCACAACCTTTTCATCAACAACTTGATAATCCTCTCTTTTTAGATGAATAATCTCATAAGGACTTAGTCCCGCAGTGAGCATGAGACAGATAATTGCATAATTTCTGTAGTCATAGATGATTTTCCGATTCATTTTCGAATGAATCAGTAAATGTCTAGCCTCATCTAGCGTTAATATAGGTTTTTTAAGGTGCCTCTTAATCTTCTCATTTTTTATGGGGATCATAATATCATGGGCATATTCTATTGCTAGATTTAATCTATATTGATGGATACGTAAAAACCGGTATAAGCTTTTTAGCGCAGAGATATAGATATAGATGTAAGACGTGGAATGCCCAAGCTTTCTTAGTCCATCTCTAAATGCGATGACATCGCTTGTTTTCGCATATAAGATTTCATTTTCCACCAAGTAGCATATATAGTATTTATAGCAAATTCGGTAATTCTTAATCGTCACCTTTGATAAGTTTTGATGAGATAAAAAATGTTCACTTAAATCCTTTAACGGATGTTTATCCATAAAAATCACCTTCTTTTATGTTTGATTGTTTTCGCCTAAAATGAAATCCTCGAGCTTAGATATAGTTTGATCATCTTGTGACTCAATGGCATGCGTATAGATGAGTGTATTTGTCATATTCACATGTCTAAGTAACCTTTTCGTTTCTTCTAATGTTCCCCCTCTTTTTAAGTTAAGGGTAGCTGCCGTATGCCTCAGTGAATGCGTAGTAATATGGGTATCTTCTAAGCCGGAATCTCTTAAGATGCGTTTAAGTATACCTTGAAAAGTCATACGGCCCATTGGCTTGGTTGAGCGTTTCGAACGAGATACAAAGAGATACGGATTTTGATCTTTCCTTTTTTTGATGTAATCAGTAATTGCCTCAAATAAACCATTTGATATCTTTACAAATTCATCTGATGAGTTTCTTCCTTTTCCTTGAACATATAAAATATGCATGCCATGAATCATTTTTAAATCTTTATTTCTTGCCCGTCTAACCTCAACACTTCTAAGCCCTGTTGTGATCATTAAATAAATAAGCGCATAATCGCGAAAGTGCCAAATACATCTCCGATGATCTTTTAAATATAGAATCAAATGCTTTGCTTGTTCTGGGGTTAAAATAGGTTTTGATATCATTATTTTAATGCGTATATTTTTAATAGACTCCATGATATCACACGCATACGAAACATCTAGTCCTAAACGAATTTGATTCATACTTAAATAATGATATAAACCTTTGAGTACCGTAATTTGAAGGCGAATCCATTGTACCGAACATCCTTTGAGTCTGATTACATCTAAATATATTTCTACATCCTGTGTAGTCGCATGACTGATGTGATTGGTTTTTATAAAAGCGATATATTGTTTTAAGATGGTTTGATAGACTTCTCTCGTCTGAGTTGTAATGTCTTTCTCATAAAGATATGTCTCAATCAAATCTTCTAACGGGTGTTTAATCATCTGGGTTACTCTCCAGTCATAAAAAAGATCTCTATCCTATAGTAGTGAGATAGAGAACTTTTTACTTGAATTCATGATTTTAATTTTATTTGGATTATCATGGATGAATCTATTAGTGATATGAACACTTATCATGCAATTCAAGCTTTAATTAAAGTTAAAAAATGATCATCCATCAGTAAAGAATGCTTCAGGTTGGGCCAATCGTTTTGTATACTCTTTGATGCATGAAAAATATCTCCATGTAAAACAAAAAGTTAAGGATAACCATAAATACGATTTGCTAGAAAATGAAAATGCTAGAAAACCAGGTTCTCCGCGCATTTACTCAAGAAATGCAACTCATGTCCTAAGGAAAGCAACCATCGCCTTAGCGCGCAATTTTAGCGATTTAGAAGCAAGGTTTGACAAGCAAGTTAAAGAACATCTTGATACAAGTCAATTGGATAAACAAATGTCTAAAATAGCTGAAAAAATTAGATCCTATAAAAAAGAATACTTCATGTTAAAGCAGAAACCAGAACTTGATGAAGCTGAACAAAGTTTAATGTTTGAACTTGAGGATTCAATCATCAAGTTAAGTATTCAGTACATAAAGATCGAAGATGAAACCATACCTTTTAAGGATAAGTTAAAAAGAATTAAAGATATCAAGAAGGCTATTTCTTCTATTGAAATTCCAATGGATGAACTGCCTATGGATACGATTAAGGATATATTTGATGTTATGGTCGTTGTAGATCCTGAAAACTATGTTCTTATTATCAATGCTAGTGGTAAAAAGTTGGATCTTGAAAAATTAAAAAAAGTAACGGATATTAAGCCGCTACTTGAGAGTATTTGTAAATCAAAGTTTAGAAACAGTAATGTTATTAAATGGTCTATTCAAATGACATAGAGATTATTCAATCATGAAGTCATATGGATTAAGCATTTTCAGTAGGTGAAATTTAGAATCATTTTTCAAGATTCCTTTATAAATTTCTATTCTGTTCGATGAATCTATCTTAACTTTTGTTATTAATTTTGATAATTCGCTGTGTTCTTTAGTCGAAAAAATGATATCCTCACCAATAATTAACACCTTATTAAATAGTACAAACGTTCCATCTTGAATTCTCATTCTATCGTTTGTTTTAATATCAATTAAATGATATTCAGAATGAAGAGTCCCTTTTAGAAACTGATTCCAAAATAAGGATTTGGTTAATGTCGAAATTCTTGGTTTGCTTCCGATATATTCAACATAGAGATCATTAATGACTTTAGATGCGTCATCTGAAGTCTTAATTATCTCTTTATTTTCTACATTTAGCAAATAAAGAGCTGCATCATCTTCTATTAGCTTTCTTGGTGCTTCATAGTTTCCTATAGCAAATGAAACCGCTGAGTAGACGTTTTTAGAAAAATCTAAAAAAGGGGTAATAGCCAATGAGTGTTGTACAAATGATAGTTTTTCATAGTCAAGTATAGAACTATTGAAAATCAAAGAAAGTTTATCACTTATTTTCATATTAACATAATCAGTATTTAAATAAGAAAGATTAACTATACAGTCTTTCTTTTTTAGGCTTCTGTAATAGCTAGGGACTAACTTCCATTTATACTCCGATTGTCCTCTAAACCACAAAGATTTATTTGCAGTATATTTCGCAATATCAGCATAATTATTTAATTCTTCATATTTAAAAACTGACATTTTTTTGATTCTCAACAGTACATGAACTGTCACAAAATAATAATAGAATATTCCTATGTCATCATCGCTGACATCATTATTTTCATATAGTTTTTGAACACCATCAGATAAAACCTCAGCAAAATCGTTTTCAATAAAATCGTTAAATATTAAGTCCTTATTCTCTTTGAAGTAATAGATATAATCTTTCAGAGAAACCCTATAATAACCAAAGGTTAAACTATCATTATCTACCTTGAGATTATCGATAGTCTCATTAAGTAATTTTGCAAGATAACTTTTCGTGGTGAATAGTTCGCTCATTTTGAATGTCTCCTTATAATCTTGTAATAATTTATGTCAGTATAGATTCTACTTCAATTCTCTAAGTATTGTTACTGGGAAAGTTGCTTTTATTCCTTGTATTACATAGGGGACTTCCAATCTTGATTCAACCATCCAAGAAGATGGTGATACTGTGTTGTCTGTATTTTCATTCAATGCAAGCATCAACTTATACCCTAATTGCTCACTATAGAGAATGAAATTGACATTTAACATTGATCCATCTTTTGGCATATGCTGTTTATAGAGTTTCAAATCTACTGAAGATAAAAGCCTGTCAATTAAGACGAACTGTTTAACTCTATTTTCTAGTTGTTCATTATTTTTTATTTGTAAATTGATTTGCTCTTCAAATTTTGAGTGCTTCTTTACGAGATACCTATACAAGGCTGCAGAACTTTTAATATTCTCAGGTAAAATAAGATTCATATATTGTATTCCGAACAAATGCTTGAAATGATGATTATAAAATTCAAGAACAAGTGAACCGTATTTTTTTGTTGTGATTATAAATTTATATTTTTTTAGTTCTTCAAAAGATGCTATTGCTTGTGCTAAATACATGACATCCCCCATAAGTTTTATGTTTAAAAGAAAAAGAACTCTTGCGAGTTCTTGATCATGTAAAATGAAGTGGCTCTAGAGACGAGCTCTAGGATAGCATGCTTCTATTTTTCGTTTAACCTTTATTAAAGGTCGCCAAAGCTAGGCTGACGCCACCACCATCGTCAACTATATTTTATCATAATCTTAAAATTTGTCAACAACCTTGTTTTAAAAAGTCAACACAGCAATATGAAATGAACTCATATAAATAAGATATCATGAAAATCATGAAAAGTAAATGAAATCGTTGCTATCTAGAAAGATGAATATCAGTATTTTCGTTGCTAAAGCATTATACTTCTTGGATTTTTGTTGATATTATTTTAAAGTTGTAAAAATAATATTTTCAAAAAGGTAAATCTTCTTTTTCATCCTCAACATTTACTGTTTTGATATCACAAAATATTTCAATGATATAGTTAATGTATGCTTCAAGATTTCTAGGGTAATTTGTTTTTACATCTTCATAACAATTTAAAAAATCATTAAACTCGTCAATTGGAATATTACTATTTTTTTTAACATAGGTAAATCCTCTATATACTAAATATTCTTTTATATCCACAGAATCGTGGAATATATAGTTCTCTCTATCTTCTAAGATTTGAGCCATAAGGTCTGTAATCTCTTCAACAGTGGGTTTTCGGTTGAGTACAAATCTACTCTTTTCATACTCTTCAGAGTTGTAAAAATCCTCAGTTACAGTATAATTAAAAAAACTATATGCTTTTCTTCTGTACTCTTCTATTTGATCATTTGTCAACTTGTTTTGCTTTTTTGTTTCTGGTCCAATTATTGGACTAGTAACTTTGTCTTTGTCTTCAAGTCCATCAATCGGATTGTGAAGTTTTGTAAACTCAGAACTTGTAATTATGTCAATTTTTTTAGTTGGAAATCTCTTACTAAACTCCAATATTAGACTTTCTTTGTGTTTCCGCAAAAAACCTTTATCATTTGTTACAATTATAAAATCATCACATGATGAGGAGTCACAATAGTTCATTAGTGACATCCAAATAAGAGTATCTTTAAAACCTTTGTCAGAACTGTTATCTTCATCAAAAAAAGGTGGGACTTTAAATCTAACTCTTCCCATTAAATCCTCATACATTTTTTCCTTAGAATAACCATATATAATATTTTCTTTAAAGAAATTTTTAAAGTATTCATGAGTCTTTTTAGAGCTTTGTTCATACATATTATCTAAATCAATTTTGTTCACGAGTTTAAAATACATTTTGTTTAATTGATCATCAACTATTGATTTGTACTTGTCGTATAGTTCTTTCAGTCTCCTATCGTTTTTTGATATTATTTCATTAATGACCAGGTCTGTAACAAAGAATTCTTCGTTCTCTTTTTTATTTTTAAAAAGTTGTTCAAAATTCTTATTCTCATAAAGAAAATTTGCATCGAAAATTATGGATTTACTCATGGTTATTCCCCCTTTAATTTTTGGAATGAATATTCGAATAATATCTAGAATAATATTTATTATCTTTATTATAACAAATTGGTAATTGACTAGTGTTGAATTAATTATATTTGTCTTTGACTTTCAAACAAACTAATTCCTATGATGGTCAACGATTCAATATTACATGTTGTTTTTTTCCATTGATTTTCTCACATATTCTCATTGTTAAGCCATTAATATTTTTTCTCTTTGGGTTGATAAAGTATTGAATTGGACATTCCGCTAAAAACCATTAAAAAAGACAAGAAATCATCTTGTCTCATAAAAAAATATCAATTTTTCATGTCTAGGGTGACACACGCTTCATACCAACATACATAGGACAGACAGTTACACCTTTAGGGTCAGCGTGTTTTTCATAGAAACTGGCAAAAGTCAAGTCTTTTATGCCATTATGCGTCTTTATTAAGACAATAAGTCACTATTTACGCTTCATAACAAAATACATCCATTTCATAAGGAAGTACATAGGATGCATAGCGATGACTATGTTCAACAGTATGAGATTCAACTTTTAAGTTCTATAAACATCACTGTCAAGACGAGAGCATTTTTACGTATTAACTCATTATACATATTCATCATAAAACTATCAAAATGCCATCTGTGGGGTATTTAACAAATCCCCTAGTTGTGTTAAAATCAGATAGATGAAAGGAACCCCTTTATGACACAATCAGAACTTGTAACCAACACACTTTTAAATCTATCACCTAATACTCTATTTGAATCTAGAGAACTTTATCAGAGATACTTCTCTACAGAAGTTTCAGAAGCAAATTTCTTTAAGGT
>JALNXV010000099.1 GCA_023230175.1 Candidatus Cloacimonadota bacterium | reverse complement strand
GATATTGGTTGTTTACATTAATGGAATGAATGCGGTTAATTTTCTGATAATAATTGCATTATTGTTAGTGTTGTTAGTTTTTAGTAGATTGCATATAATTATAACAGAAAATAAAGTTGTAACATATTTTAATTTAAAGTTATTTAAAAAAACAATCTTATATGAAGATATTCAAGGAGTAAAAATTGTTAATATTCCTTTTTATTATGGGTGGGGTATAAGGTTTTTTTTAAAAGGTAAAATGTATAGGGTGTCAGGTAAAAAAGCCATACAATTTGATTATAAGAATGGTAAGTTTTTTATGGTAGGGACAGATAATTCATTAGTTATGTTGAGAGAGATATTACATTTTTTAAAAAAATAAATGGTGTAGAGATAAGAAAACAAAAATACAATAAAAAAATGAGTTAAAAAAAGCATTGACAATTTTAGTATAATGTTTTATATTAATTAATAAATTAGTTATAGATTTTGGGAGAGTAATTATGAAAGATAGGCTACCTATATTAGTGGTAGATGATGAAAAGGCAAATTTAATAGCAATTGAGTATCAATTAAAGAAGAATTCTTATGAAGTTGATTCAGTTTCTGATGCAATGATTGCCTTAGAATTGTATAAAAAAAATGATTATTCTCTTGTTTTATTGGATGTTATGATGCCACAAATAGATGGTTTTGAGCTTTGTCAACGAATGATAGCAATAAAACAAAATATTCCAATAATTTTAATCACAGCTTTATCGGATGATTTTCATCTGAAAAAAGGATTTGAATGTGGAGCTTGGGATTATATAAATAAACCATGGACAGAAATACAATTAATTAGTAGGGTGAAAAAAGCTTTAAATGTTTCATTGACAGAGATTGAAAATATGACCCTTATAAAGAAATTACAAGAAGAGTTTGCAAAACAAAATGAGGAACTTAAATTAGCCGGCAAGGTTCAGAAGTACTTGTTACCTAAATGGATATATTTGAAAAGTGATTTATTGGTGAGTTCAGTGTATCATCCTTCCGAATTACTCGGTGGTGATATTTTTGATATAATTCCATTAAAGGATGATAAATATATAATATATATTGGAGATATATCCGGACACGGACTTCAAGCAGCTTTATTAATGACAGCAGTGAAATCTATAATCAGACTTGTTGTTGAGGAAAATAGTGATTTTAGTAACTTAAGTTATTTAGTAAAAAGAGTAAACGAAATATTGGTACAACAGATGTTTCATAATAAATTTCTAACACTATTAATCTCTCTAGTTGATACAAAAAATAAAACTATAAAAAGTTTTTCTGCCGGTCACCCTCCACAAATAAGAATCAATTATCATATAAATAGTTCTGAGTTGTTTGTAAATAAAGGAGTACTGCCTTTGGGCTGGACTGATGATGTTGGTAAAGATTTAAATGATTTACACCAAGAAGTTACCTATGAAGATAATGAATCATTCTTATATTATACTGATGGCATATATGAGTGTATTGACGAAAATCAGAAATACTTAGGGACTAAAGATTTTAATCAACAGATTAATAGTTTAGTTCCGAATTTAGATTTAATAACTTTGCCATTGCAAATCAAAGAACATATTGAAAATAATAATTATGATTTAACTAAGGATGATGTAGCATTGGTTAATATTTGTTTTTTAGACAAATATAAAGATTTTAAGGGGAGGACTTATTATTCATACGAAACAAATAATGAGTATGAATTCAACAGACAATTGAGTTTTATGCATAATAGTTTATTGGAAGAAAGTATGAATGAGCTCCTAAGAGAAAATATCTTGCTGATAATCAAGAAAATATTGGTTTATATAAATAATAAAAAAAATCAAGAACGAAAAAATAGTGATGTCATACTTGCTTTACAAATAACTAAAGATAAGCTTAAGGTTGAAATTTGGATACATGACGTAATTATTTCAGAGGATTTTATACTTGAGTTGGGTGATATAGAAAATTTTTCTATTAGCAGTTTAATGTATGGCAATTTAAATAGTTATAAAATCATATTTTCTCATAATTGATATGTTTATATTATAAAAAAATGGATATTATTCATTTTATGCTTGACTAAAGTCAATGAGTTTAATTATATGATTTTTCATGACATTTAACGGAGGAATTAATGGATTATTTTTTAAATGAAGATCAACTTGAATTAAAAGAAATTGCACGAAGAATAGCTGTTGAAAAAATGGAACCTGTTCGTGAGAAATATGATGAAGAAGGTATATTTCCTTGGGATATAGTAGAAATAATGGCACAGTCAGATTTATTTGGCGTAATGGTTCCTGAAAATTATGGTGGATTAAGTGGTAAGGTTACAGATTTAATAGTAGTTACCGAAGAATTATGTAAGATTGATGCCGGAACAAGCTTAGCTTTCGGTGCAACCGGTTTGGGAATTTATCCGATTTTATTGGGTGCATCTGAAGAGCAAAAACAAAAATATTTACCTGCAGTTGCAGAAGGTAAAAGACTTGCAGCTTTTGCTTTAACAGAAGCAAATGCAGGTTCTGATGCCGGGAATATTCAAACAACTGCAACTAAAGATGGTGATTATTACGTTTTAAATGGTACAAAACAATGGATAACTAATGGTGGTGAAGCTGAACTATATACAGTTTTTGCAATGACCGATAAAACCAAAGGAGCCAGAGGTTGTTCTTGTTTTATCGTTGAAAAAGATACACCCGGATTTACCTTTGGGAAAAAAGAAAATAAAATGGGTATAAGAGCATCTGCAACAAGGGAATTAATCTTTGAAGATTGTCGTATCCCCAAAGAAAACCTTATCAGTCGTGAAGGAATGGGCTTTATGATAGCTATGAAGACATTTGATAAGTCAAGACCTATGGTCGCAGCTCAAGCTATCGGTATTGCTCAAGGGGCTTTAGATGTTGCAGCTAAGTATGTTAAAGAAAGACAACAATTTGGTAAGCCTGTATCTTCTTTCCAAGGTGTTCAATTTATGCTTGCTGATATGGCAACACAAATTGAAGCTGCTAGAGCATTAATCTATCAAACAGCAAAAATGATTGATGAAGGTTGTAAAAATTATTCAAAAGAATCTGCTATGTGTAAATATTTTGCTTCTGATGTTGCTATGAAAGTAACAATTGATGCTGTTCAATTACTTGGTGGATATGGCTATATGAAAGAATATCCTGTGGAGAAAATGATGAGAGATGCAAAAATTATGCAAATTTATGAAGGAACAAACCAAATACAAAGAGGAATTGTTGCATCACAATTATTAAAAGAATATTAGAAAATTCTTTGGGTAGTTATATAGATAATTGATCAATATACCGGCAGTTACTTACTGCCGGTTTTTTGCAAAAAAACATTGACAAATCTGTAGCTAAAAGTTTGTTTGTAATTTGATTTAAAGTGTATTAAATCCTATAAGTAAAGGAGTCTTTTATGAGTAACAAAAAACGAGTGTATTTGTTTGGTAACGGTCAAGCTGAAGGTGACGCAAGTATGAAAAACCTTCTTGGCGGTAAAGGTGCAAACCTTTGTGAAATGAATAAAATTGGAGTACCTGTGCCGGCAGGCTTCGTTATTACAACAGAAGTTTGTACAGAATTTAATTCATTAGGCAAAGATAAAGTTCGTGAATTAATTAAAAATGATGTAGAAGCAGCTATTGCTCATATCGAAAAAATAATGAATAAAAAATTCGGCGATTTAGAAAATCCACTCTTAGTATCTGTTAGATCCGGTTCAAGAGTTTCTATGCCCGGAATGATGGATACAGTATTGAATTTAGGCTTAAATGATACAACCGTATCTGCTTTAGCTAAGAAATCAGGTAATGAACGTTTTGCTTGGGATAGTTATCGTCGTTTTGTACAAATGTATGGCGATGTTGTTCTTGGTATGAAACCAACATCAAAAGAAGATCATGATCCATTTGAAGAAATTATTGAAAAAATGAAAGAAGAAAAGGGCGTAGATTTAGATACTCAGCTATCCGCTGACGACCTTAAAGAAATGGTAAAAAGATTTAAAGCAAAAGTTAAAGAAACTTTAAATAAAGAATTTCCAACAGATCCATGGGAACAGCTTTATGGTGCGATCTATGCTGTTTTTGAAAGCTGGATGAATGATAGAGCTATTTATTATCGTAAAATGCACGGCTATCCGGAAGAATGGGGTACTGCTGTTAATGTTCAAGCTATGGTCTTTGGTAATATGGGCGATAATAGTGCAACAGGTGTTGCTTTCTCTCGAGATGCAGCAACCGGTGAAAATATATTTAATGGTGAGTTTTTAGTTAATGCTCAAGGTGAAGATGTTGTTGCGGGAATCAGAACCCCTCAAGAAATTACCCTTGAAGGTTCTCATAGATGGGCAAAATTACAAAATATTGATGAAGATACAAGAAAAAATAAATATCCTTCTCTTGAAGAAGT
Source organism: Candidatus Cloacimonadota bacterium (assembly GCA_023230175.1). GTDB lineage: Bacteria > Cloacimonadota > Cloacimonadia > Cloacimonadales > WRIO01 > JALNXV01. Next base: position 5,899 of record JALNXV010000099.1, on the reverse strand, counting down.
TATGCCTACCGTTTATAAAGAACTTTTTGAAACTCAACATAAATTAGAAAATCATTATAAAGATATGCAAGATTTAGAGTTTACTATTGAAGATGGTAAACTTTGGTTACTTCAAACTCGTAATGGAAAAAGAACCGGTGCTTCTCAAGTTAGAATCGCTGTTGAAATGCTTAAAGAAGGACTTATTGACGAAAAAACTGCATTAAATAGAGTAGAACCTCATAAACTTGACGAATTATTACATCCTGTATTTAGTTCTGAAGCACTTGCTTCTGCAACTACGATTGCAAAAGGTTTGCCTGCATCACCGGGTGCTGCTGCAGGTAGAATAGTTTTCTTTGCTGATGAAGCTGAAGAATGGGCTCAAAAAGGTGATAAAATCATCTTGGTTCGTATCGAAACTTCTCCTGAAGATTTAAGAGGTATGAATGTTTCTGAAGGTATCTTGACCGCTCGCGGCGGAATGACTTCCCATGCAGCAGTTGTTGCTCGTGGTATGGGTAAATGCTGTGTTTCCGGAGCTGGTTCAATTCAGATTAATTACAAAGAAAGAACAATAACTTCAAACGGGAAAAAATATAAAGAAGGAGATTATATATCTCTTAATGGAAGTACCGGTGAAGTTTATGAAGGCAAATTGAATACAAAAACACCAGAGCTTTCCGGAGATTTTGCAGAATTAATGAAATTATGTGATAAACATACTAAAATGCTTGTTCGTACAAATGCTGATTCTCCAAAAGATGCTAAAGTTGCCAGAGAATTTGGTGCTCAAGGTATTGGCTTATGCCGTACAGAACATATGTTCTTTGAAGGAGATAGAATTAAAGCAATGAGAGAGATGATTCTTGCTGATGATGAGGCAGGTAGAAGAAAAGCTCTTGATAAAATTTTACCATATCAAAGAGAAGATTTTGAAGGTATTTTTGAAGCAATGAACGGTTTACCTGTAACAGTAAGACTTCTTGATCCTCCACTACATGAATTTGTACCTCACGAGGAAAAAAATCAACAAGAAATGGCTGAAGAAATGGGAATTCCCGTTGAAAAGATTCGTCAAAAAGTTGAAGCTTTACACGAGTTTAATCCAATGCTTGGACATAGAGGTTGCCGTCTTGGTATTACTTATCCTGAAATTACTGAAATGCAAACAAGAGCTATTATTGAAGCAGCTCTTAATTTGAAAGCTAAAAATATCAATGCTAAACCTGAAATTATGGTTCCATTAATTGGCACTCTGGCTGAATTTGAAAATCAAGAAAAGATTATTAGACAAACTGCAGAAAAGATATTTACTGAAAGAAATACTCGTATAGATTATATGGTTGGCACTATGATAGAAATCCCTCGTGCTGCTTTAACTGCCGATAAAATTGCTACTAAAGCTGAATTTTTCTCATTTGGAACTAATGATTTAACTCAAATGACCTTTGGTTATTCAAGAGATGATGCCGGTAAATTCTTGCCTATTTATACAAATACCGGTATATTAGCAAATGATCCATTCCAAACTCTTGATCAAGAAGGTGTAGGTCAACTTGTTGAATTAGGTACAAGTAGAGGAAGGTCAACAAGAAAAGATCTGAAAGTTGGTATATGCGGAGAACATGGCGGAGATCCTGCTTCTGTAGTATTCTGTCATAAAGTAGGTATGAATTATGTAAGTTGTTCGCCTTTTAGAGTTCCAATCGCAAGACTTGCTGCGGCTCAAGCTGCATTATAAATTATTAAAAAGTAAGAGCAGATTCAATGAATCTGCTCTTTTTTTTAATTAAAAAAAGAGACGTCAATTGACGTCTCTACTATTAATAGTATATTATTTATTTGCTTTTTCGAAATCTACCATAAATTGAGCTAAAACTTCACAAGCTTTAATAGGTAAAGCATTATAAACAGAAGCTCTACATCCACCAACGCTTCTGTGACCTTTAATGCCTATGATGTCGATTTTTTTAGCTTCATTGATGAATTTTGCTTCTAAATCTTCATTAGGTAATCTGAAGGTTACATTCATTAATGAACGATCTTCTTTAGCTACAGTTCCGGTATAGAATTCACTGTTATCAATAACATTATAAATAAATCCGGCTTTTTTGATGTTGTTTTGTTTGATGTTTTCTAAGCCTTTGTTTTCTATCCATTTTAAGACTAATCCTACAACATATACAGGGAATGTAGGAGGAGTATTGTACATAGAATCTTTATCGATATGAGTTTTGTAAGATAACATTGTAGGTAAGCCGGTATTGAAGGTGTCAATAATGTCTTTACGGATAATGACTGCTGTAGTACCTGCAGGACCAATATTTTTTTGAGCTCCCGCATAAATAAGAGAATATTTTTTAGTATCAATTGGATGAGATAAGAAATCAGAAGACATATCGCATACTAATGGAACATTAGTTGGGAATATGCTGTCGTCAAGGCATTCAGTACCGAATATTGTATTGTTGCTACAATAATGTAAAAATGCTGCATTATCTGATAAATTAAAAGTTTTAGGTAGATATGTAAAGTTTTTATCTTCAGAGCTTGCTGCGATATGAGTTAATTTGCCTATCTTTTTGGCTTCTTTATAAGCTTTTTCAGCCCATGAACCGGTAACTACGTAGTTACCAACTTTACCTTCTTGGATTAAATTCATAGCAACCATTAAGAATTGAGTATGAGCTCCACCTCCAAGAAATAAAACTTCATAATCATCGCCAACATTTAATACTCTTTTCATTGTAGCACGAGCATCTTCGAATATCTCTTGATATTCTTTGGAACGATGGCTCATTTCCATTACAGATAAGCCTTTACCTTTATAATTAAATAAGTCAGCTTGTACTTCTTTAAGTACGTCTTCAGGTAAAACACCCGGGCCTGCATTGAAATTATAAATTCTTTCCATGCTATCCTCCATTATTATTTGTATTTAAGGCACTATTAATATTTTGTTGTTTTTATGGCAAGCTTTTTTTTAAAGATTTTATAATCGATTGATAAATAGTGGATTTTGGTATTGGCATAAGCATTGCAATTATTTTTAGTATAGAAAATAATGAGGTGTAAGATGAAAAAATTTAAGTTTTCTTTAGAAAAGGTTTTGGAAATAAAAGAGATAGAAGAAAAAATTATACAAAAAAATCTTCTTTTAATTCAAAATCAAATATATGAGACAGAGAAAAAAATTACTGTAACTACTGAAAAAATTTCAGCTGAAAGAAAAAATGTTTCTGAATTAAGTCTTAAAATCTCAAACTCTATTGAAATTATGCTTCATTATAAATTTATAGAGTCACTTATAAAAGAGAAGGATGCTTTTAATGAAGCTTTATGTAGTCTAAAACTTAAAGAAATCAATATTAAAAAGCAATTATTGGATAAATCTAAAGAAACAAAAGCTCTTGAAAGATTAAAAGAAATAAAATTTGAAGAGTTTAAAAAAGCTTATAATAAAGAACAGCAAATTTTTATTGATGAAATCTCAATTCAAAATCATAGACTTAAAGAAGGAATGTTTAAATGAGTAAAGATGGTTTAGTCTATATAATCATATTCTTGATATCGATGTTTTTAAATGTTTTTTTGTTAGGGTATGTTTATATGAATAGATCACAAGATGAATCATTGATAGAAAATATTGATGGTGATTCTTTAATAGCTGATACGACAATTATTGAACAACCGGTGGATAGCTTGAGCCTTATGCTTGATAGTATGAAACCAACTTTTTTAAATAGACGAGAAATTCAAACTGAACTCAAAGAGCATGAGGAAAACTATTTAATTTTAGCTAAAAAAATTAGAGACTTGTATTCAGAAAAAGATGATAATAGTCTTGATGAAAAAGATTTTCAAGCTATTATGGACTCAACTCTTAATGTGATGTCAACAAAGGTAGATTCTTTAAAAAATGCTGCGTCTTTAATGCTTAGAGATAATAATACATTATTACAAGCTATTGAGGTAAAAAATCAACAATTGCAAGAACAATCAAAAATTATTGAAGATCTTAATGCTAAGATTATCAAATTGGAAGAAGAAATCGACGTTATGTTAAATCCTCCGGATGATAGTGAAGAACAACTTGATTTTAAAAAGATAGCCAGAATTTATAATAATATGGATGCAAAAAAAATAGCTCAACTTATGCAAAATATGCCCTCTGATAAATCAGTTAATATTCTAAAAAATATGAATCAACGAAAAGTAGCTCAAGTTTTAGCTGCTTTACCTCCTAATATTGCAACACAATATTCACAATTGTTAATGAATTGAGGTTAATGATGATACTACAAAATCAATTATCAAATAATAAAAAGAATACTAATTTAACTCACCAAATTTTAAGTGGAAAACAAAATAGTAATCTAATTAATAATTTTGGTTTTAGTGCTAAAACTAATGAGTTGGAGAGTAAAGAAAAGCAAAGTTTTGATAAAATTTTCTTAAAGATAAATAACCAAGACATTAATAATAAAGTCGAATTTCCTCAAAAAATCAGTTTGAATAACTTAATTAATCTTGCTTCAGAAAATAAAATAGAAATCTTTGTAAATGACCATAACACAATGTATGATGTTACTCCTTTTTTTAAATCAATAAATACATTAAAAAAGGTTTTAAACATAGAAGGTAGTTCTAATAATGAAATAAATTTATCTCAATTACGTTTGATTAATCAAGGAGAAAAAGAACTTCCTAAAAGTAGTTTATCTTTGTCTGGAAAAGATAAGAAAAATATAAATAATCAATTTATTCAATTAAACATAATTGATACCAATATAAATGAGATAGAGAATACTATAAAAACTGAAAATCCAAAGTTTTCTGAAAAAAATGAAGAAAAACAAGAAATAAATAATAGTATAAATTTAGAAGTTTCAATCAATGAACATAGTTTTGATATAAAAAAGCAGGTTAATGCAAATATTAATTCTGTAAACATTACTCAGCAAAATCAAGATGATAGTTTAAATAAAAATATTTTAAATATCCGGAATAATCTAAATCAAAAAACAATTAAAACATCTGAAATAAATGACGATATGTTATCTGATAGTAAGAGACAAGAAAATAAACAAGATAGCAAGTATTTAAAATTTTCTGAGATAAAAGAAAATATGGGGAATGGAGACTTCAATAAAAAACCTAATTCAAAGCTAACGTCTTCTGATAAGAGTTTTTTGGATAAAAAGTATGTTGTTCATAATGATGAAACTACTACACGTTCAGTTGATGTTTTAACATTTAAATCAGATATTTCCAATAATAAACAAAATAAAAATAGGTTAATGGAAAGAAAAAAAATAAATAATCAAATTAATGAAAATAATAACAATCAACAAGTTAATGTTTTTCAAAAAAATGGTAAGATTTTGTTACATACAAAAAATTCAAATGACAATATTAATCAATTACCTAAAAATGTCGTAAATCAATCAAATTCTATTTCTGAAATGATTTTACCCGTTAAGTCAAACAAGCAAAACACTGTTGAAGTAGTACAAAATGCAAATCCCCAAACTAATAATAAGATGGCAACTAATGTTAAGGTAGATACCCTTGGTCAAAATACAGAAGTAAGTTCCGATAAAGCCAGTGTTGGTAGTAATCAATTTATTAATAAGCTCATTAATGAATCAGAAACACTTGCAGAAATGATTTTACCCGTTAAGCCAAATAAGCAAAATATTGTTGAAGTTACAAGAAATGCTAATCTTCAAACTAATAATAAGATGGCAACTAATGTTAAGGTAGATACTCTTGTTCAAAATACAGAAATAAGTTCAGATAAAAGCGGTGTTGGTAGTAATCTATTTATAGATAAGCAAATTAATGAATCAGAAACACTTGCAGAAATGATTTTACCCGTTAAGCCAAATAAGCAAAATATTGTTGAAGTTACAAG
>JALNXV010000100.1 GCA_023230175.1 Candidatus Cloacimonadota bacterium | reverse complement strand
AAGCATGGTTGTTGCTTCTGACCGCGCAGTTAAGACTTTAGGCTTATTCACTGATGACTTATTGGTATTCACACCATCTGGAACTACAACTGAAGTTGTTTACACAATCATCGTTATTAAGGCTTAATCTACTTATTGCAACGAACTGATTTTAAAATTAATTACGAACTAGGCACTGCTCGCTAATGCGAAATAGCAGTGCCTTTTTTTTGTTCATTAAAATACTTTTCTTAAGTTAATCAATGGACATATAAAGTAATTTGTGAAATTCTTTACTAATATAAAGGTGAGTAGGTGAATAGATGAAGAATAATCATAGTGAACAAAATCAAAATGCTCATCCCTTTCATTCATTAATAGAACTATATAAAGATCATATTGATGTTGGTATAAAAACAAAAAGGAGCTATGAATCCATTTTAAAACAATTTGCATACTATCTTCAGGCTAATAAAGTGATGACTCCCAAACGTCAAGATATTATCAAATTCAGAGATTACATGGTTCAGATTGGGCAGTCTGCGAACACAATCCAAAAAACAATACTTGTCATTAAAAGTTTTTATAGATTCTTAAAAATGAATTATCAACTATATAATCTAGATCCCTCTTATATCTATGACATCACTGAAGGAATCAGAAGTGCCAGAGTCAGCAAGCGATTGAAGAGGCTACCACTCACACTAGAACAGGCTCAGTTACTGCTTAAAGCAGCAAAGTTGAATTGCATAAGTATCTCAGGTTATCGGAACTACGCGATTATATTATTGATGATTACGACTGGATTAAGAGGTATCGAAATCATACGTGCGAAGAAGAAAGATCTCGCAAAAATGGGGAATATATCGATACTTTTTGTTCAAGGTAAAGGCAGACAAGAATCAGATGAATTCGTGAAAATCTCACAGGTTGTAACAAATGCTTTTAATGATTACCTTAACATGAGATCTGATAATTCCAGATATTTATTTGTCTCTCACAGCTCCCACACGAGCGCGCAGCAGCTTTCAACTTACCAATTGAATAAGATGATGAAAGAAAATTTAAAGAGGGCTGGTATACCTGATTTCAAGCTCACCATTCATTCCTTAAGACATACAGCAGCAACCTTTAACCTCCTTCGTGGAGGTTCGATTGAGGCGACTCAAGCCCTTCTCAGGCATCAGAGTATTGAAACGACCATGATCTACCTTCATCACATCAATAGGGTTAAAGATGATTCAGAGTTTCAAATAGAGCGTTATATCTTGGATGATTCCAAGAAGAAAGAGAGTGCAGATGAATCAAAATCATCAACATAATTTAGAACTGTACACCGTAAAAGAAGTCGCGAAACTCCTAAAAGTTTCAACAAAAACCATCTATACTTATGTCTCTTCAGGTTATCTTGAAGGCATCATCCTCGCTAATAAATTCCGTTTCAGTGAGAAACAAATTAATGACTTCATCGAAAAAGTCGGAAAGAAAATACCAGTAAGCTATGTCAAAGGTACCAAAAAGCACTATGAATAGGGAGGTTTTGAAAGATTGGTAAGAGTTTTAGCGGTATAGAGTCTGGCTCACTTTCTCAAAAGTCGCGATTTCTAGGGTAAAATTGGCTTCAAATGACGGTTTCTATATAGAAATGATTGATATTTTGTGGTATCCTATGGTTAACGATAAATGATTATAATCTGTTTTATAACAAAAATAACGTTCAGTTTTTTTAAATGGATCGTCATCTAAAACATTGGGGAGATTTTTTAAATGAAGAAAAAAACAAAGGTTTTCATCATCATTTTATTTATTTTACTTGTCATTGGAGGTGGTGCCACCTACTTTGTAAAAATGACAGAAAAATCTCTTGCGGAACTTTCTTCAACAGAAATAGTGGATGTTGATTTAACAACTTTAGATGATGGAACATACTTGGGATCTTATAAAGCTTTTCCAGTTTCTGTAGAAGTTGAAGTCACGGTTCTCAATCATGAAATCACAGAGATTGTGATCTTGAAACACGATTCAGGCCAGGGTGAACCAGCAGAAGTGATTATCCTTGATGTCATTGAAATGCAGAGTTTAAATGTTGATCTGGTGAGTGGCGCGACCTATTCCAGCAAGGTCATATTACTCGCAATACATGACGCTTTAATGAGCTGAAACACGACTCAAAAGACACGTCATTTTGAAGTATTTTTAACTCTTAAATCTACTCTTTTTTAGATATATATTGGAATGATTATATATTCAATAAAATCATAAATTGAATGATTGTCAGGCTTGATTTGTATGAGAACTTAACTTGAAAATGAAATTGATAAGAAGCGCGTAGCTGTGCTGTGGAAGTGTATGGAAGTATGTAGAAGGACCATCAGAAATTGACACGAAATTAAGTAAATTACCCATTGTATGTATTTAAAGTATATATAACTACTTTTCTTTTAAAAGATGCACGTTATCCGACGATAAAAAAAACGAAATCTGAGTTCATATAAACTCAGGTTTCGTTTATTACATTTAGATCTTAAATAGGAGAAAAATCGGTATTCATATTGACTCAATCAAATTTGGGACCTGCAAATGATTTTATTAATTGTTTTCTTTGTAATTCTTCAATCTTTCTTCAGCGAGTTGTTTTTCTTTTTCAGCAAAACTCCTCTTGTATTTATATTCTTTTTCTTTGAATTCTAAATCATCAAGTAAGTCATTATATTTGCAGATATCCTTTTCAGCATCAGCTACTTTCTTTTCCAGTTGATGTGGCTTGAAATTAGCAATCGCTTCCTTAGTATTCTCAAATTGTTTAATGGTTTCTTCTTGAACGGCTTTATAAGCATTCGATAGTGATTCTTTTAAACTCATATTTTCACCTCTTTCTATTTACATGTCCCAAAACTGTATCGATATACATAATTTACATCAAATACATCTAAACATCACATTCACATAATTAAAAGTATCATAAAGTATTAAAAAGACATTATATTCATAATAATACTACTATATTGTATTTATATGATAGTTGCTTTTGTCCCTCAAGTATTAACTGTCATCTCCTAGCACTGTATATTACATAAACTTCCTATAATCGCTTTGATAAAATCAATGATATATTTCCATCACAAAAAATTAAAAATTATTCTATGTGCGTTGGACGCATTTGCATAAAGATTAGATCCATGAGTTTAATCATACTTTTAGGAAATTATTTAAATCTATCATTTGTGACAAAAGTTCTTTATACATAAGAATATATGTCACATAATGGAATGGTTATGCTATAATGATGTTGTAGTGAAGGAGGCATCATGAAAAAGAAGAAAATAATCGATCAATTATATGAATACATTGAGAAGGTCTATGATTTTAGTGAACCATTTCTTTTAAAGGAATTATATGCTGCCTATCCTGATGTTAAGCAGGGAACTATTAGAGAATCAATTAGAAGATTATTTGAACAAGATAAACTGATAAAATCAAAAAATGGTGTTTATGGATTACCTAATCCTAATAGAATCTTGAAAACTGCGGTAATGAATTCTGAAGACGCAATAAACAAGAAGTATATTAAGCCTGAAGATGATACTGTCATTGGATATAGAAGTGGTTTTTATATTGCAAACGCTTTAAGACTAACTACACAAACATCTAGTGATTTAGTTATATTTTCTAATGAGGTATCAAAAAAGAAAAGAACAATAAAGGTAAAAAACATTAGAGTGGTCATTAATCAAGCAAGAGTTAAAGTTACAAACGAAAACTACAAGTTGCTTCAAGTCTTAGATCTATTAGTAGATTTTAAGAAATTTAGCGAACATTCACTGAGTGAATCAGAAAAAATCATTTGTAATTATCTAAATGGTCTTTGCTTATCATGTGAAGAGATTGAAAATATAGTAGATGCATATCCAAAAGATGCACAGATACAGTTTTACAAATTGGGAGGGACTCATGCATTTACACACAAATAAAGACGTTGTTTCGAAAATTTACACTAGAATCAATTTGTTTTTTTAATGACAAATATATGATAAAACTTATAGAATTAACTATTTAGAGGTGACTAATGTTTAACGAATATGATTTTATAAATCAATACCCTAAAGAAATTCTGTTTACCTTATATGTTCATATGGTTGATGATTCAAGGGAATATGAAAAGATTACGAAAAAGAAAATGCTTTTCGCAATTTATGAATCTTTGATTGAAGATCCAACTAGATTTGATGGATATGTTAGTGCTGATGCACTTAACTTATTAAAAAACATTCTTCATCAAAAAATCGAGTTCAATCACGAGAGTATTGAAGATTATATGTTGATTCGAGAACTTCAAAACTGTTTTCTACTTTCCTATAACGGGATAGCAGAAGGTTTTCAAATTCCAATAATGATTCAAGATGTTGTAAGATCAATTGTGATAACAGATAGACATAAAGATTTAGATAACATCTATGATTTTTTGAATGGAGTTTTATTGGTAAGAGGACAAATCAATAGGGATGAGCTTAAAAATATTTACGATAACTGCAAGCCAAGTTATTTGACTATTACTCTAGATCAAGCACTGATGAGTCTTCCTAGAATATTTTTAAAAATCAATGAAGCAGCTTATGTATATGAAGACACATTTGAACATCCTGCATTTTATCGAGAGACTGTATTCTCTAATTATAGTCCTCTCTACATTCATAGCTGGGAGACTTACCTATCAGTTGGGAAATTCGGGATTAATATCTACAATCCAATATTAAACGAATTCTATAAGAAACTTAAAAAACTTAAAAGTGAGTTCATTATAGATGATTTTGTTGAGAATTTTGTTATTCAAACTCAGTTGTCTCTAGATTTTGACATGAGTCGAATCATGCAAGAATTTGTTGATATCGAATCTGATATTGATAGGGCAGTTAGTTTATATAATGAAGTTGTTAGAGAAATTCCAAGGTGGAAGTTTAAAGGAGACCCTATATCACTAGTAGATTTGGATAAAATAGACCGAATTACTGATTTTAGTCAAGATGATAAGAATGAGGAAATCTATTGTCCTTGTGGAAGTGGTCTATTGGTTGAAGATTGCTGTGAAAATCAAAAGGAATTGATGAAGCATCGTGCTATCTTAGGAGAAGAAAGAGCACAATTGTTTTATGGATTATATTATATGCTTATTCATAAAACAAATCAAAAATATAAACTCCACCCCCACTTTTCCAATGTAGAAAGATTTTTTGATAGACTGAGTCAACCGGATTTCGTGAAGATTGCAGATAAATTTTTTGATTCGCCCGAAATCATCACAGAATATATCAATCAATACACTGTTCAAGTAACACCACAACAACATGAAATTCTCACTGGATTTCAGCACGCTTTCAAAAAAACATTTGTTGCTTTAAGATATGAAAATCAAAAACTACAATTGCTTGATGAAAAAAAAAGACATATATACTCTGTTTCAGGGATAGTTTCTGGAATAGCGTTAAACATTCCTCAGGATGTTTTACCACAGTTTATTGAAACAAGATTAATTCCATTAAATAAGGAAATCACATATGATATATTTATGAATCAAATACCCGTAATCATTGGTCCTAACATGAGAAAAGAGTTAAAAAAAGTAGAAAAAAAGTCAAAAGTGATTAGAAATATTGAAGAGTTGCTAGAAATTGATTAAGTTTTAGATAACAAAAATCTTATGAGATAATAAGTGATATTAAGCGGAATTGATTGAAAGAACGGATGTAACCGAAGACATGAGAGACTTATGAATACTAAATCCAATTTCAAATCAATCTTCCAACATATGATGGTGAAGTTTTTATCAAAGTGTTATTGAAAAAGTAAATAGATTATGTTTTTTCTCTGGATACGAATCATGCCTTTATTGACGGAAATAAACGTATTGCTATGCATATGCTCTCTTTATTCTTACGTATGTAGGATATAGATTTCAAACCATCCAATCAAGAAGTTATCAGAGTGGGATTAGCACTGGCTAGTAACTAAATGAATTATGAGGAATTACTAAAATGGGTAAAAAGTATGATTAGATAAAAATGATATACTGAGGTATACTCTCAATATAGCGTGTTTTTTTCGAATGTATAGACGAACGTGTTGGCTCAGCAAAGATAAATTGTGCCCATAGCATGCTTGATTTTTGAAGGGATTTTGATTTGCAATCCAAAATACCATCTGTAGATTGCATTTTGTGTAAAAAATTTGAATAGATAGCTAAGCCAATAAGTGTATCTGTAGATGGTAAAATGTAGTAATCCAAAAAAACGACATTTTTTAGATTTTCATACAGATGACACAAGAAAGACAGTCTCACAGTATGACTTTCATATCAACAAACAGTCACGATGTACGGGTGGAGGCACCGTCACATTTGATTATAACTTAGTCGATATCCCTAATATTAGTATTAAAATCGAACAAGGCAGTAAAACCATCGAAGCGAAACCAATCAATAAAGATGGGTTTGAGTTTGTTGGGTGGCTAAATAATGAAACCTTATATGATTTTAACGAAGGGGTTTATTCAGATTTAGTATTAACAGCCAGTTTTGCCCCTGAAAAGCCAAAAACCAATAAAATAGTATTTATTCAAGAAAATGAAATAAATATTACGATTGATATTGTTGATAATATTGAAATTGGTAGCATAATTGGTGTCAAACAAATTCCTGTAAACATAGAAAAAGAAAATTATAAATTTATAGGTTGGTATGAACAAGATAGTCTTACACCGTTTGATTTTGGTAATATCATTGATAAAGACTATATATTAGTTGCGAAATATGAATTATTAGATACCAATGTAAGGGTATCATTTATGATTAATGGTGTCTTGTTGAATAATAAAGTAATATATACAAAATTAGGTTCAACCATAAATGAACCATTACTGCCGGATGATCCAAATAATATTCTAATTGGTTGGGTAGATGAAAGTGGTAACTATTATAACTTTGACGTTACCTCTCATAACGTTTTTAGATATGTCATTTATAACCTCAAATGAGGGATAAAATACCGCATTAAGGGTTATATCCTTATAAATAGGTTCATCAAAGTTTATAATACCCTTTATAGTAATGACCCTGATTCCCGTTTTTCAACTGTGATTGGTTCATCAATGGGAAGTGGTGTTATTATTAGAGAAGAAGGACTAAATTTTTATGTTTTAACAAATTCTCATGTGGTTTCAAAAACATATGTTTCATCAACTGGTTTAATTGTTGAAGCCCCTTATGTAAAATATACGATAGAAGATTACTTAAACAGACAATATATAGGTGAATTGGTTATTGATGGCCAATCAAATAAATCAACTGTTAATCATGATTTGGCTATCATAAAGTTTACTTTAACCATTTCTAAAGAAGAGGCAAACTTAAATGTGATTCCTATTAGTGAAACTTACGACCAATCCCAACTGCTTGCCATAGTTGGACAACCTTTAGGACAAAAAACACCATTACCTTCGGGATGCATCAGTCAGTAGGAACCAGGTTAGTGGAAGGCATTGATGGGGTTGTAAAATCGTATGAAGCGGTTGACATATCAGCACCTGGAGCCGGTGGATCTAGTGGAAGTATGGTGATTAATCAATTCCATGAAATAGTAGGAATTGTGTTTGCAGGTGCTAAAGATACGACCTTTATTAAATCGGAATATATGATTATGGTTCCACTAAGTTATGTACATTCTATTATCAATGAACTGGATTTAATTATTAATCCAATACTATTTAATCCGAATTATACTGATACTATATATTATCAATCGGGAGTAGTTTAGGATACGTTAATTATTGATATTAAACATTTAAAAATAATGAAAAGATAACAAACACAGATTCAGTGTCCGTTATCTTTTTTTAAAGTTAGGGTTATTTTTAATAGAAGTTTATGGGTTAAGTATGGTAATCATTTCTTCTAGAAATCATGAAACTTTTTAATACCATCAAGTTGAGATACGTAACCACATTTCTCTATTATTTGAAGCTTTATTAAGTCATAATAATCACAGAAAAACTTGACAGACTAATCGCCAGTTTCGTCTACTAGAAATAAATCGAGTAAGGACTTAACCTCATAAAAAAACATGTGTAAAACTAAGGAGGTATTATTTATTGTCTTAAAAATTTATTCAATATGGTATACTTAAATATAATTTATCGTTTTAATAGTTTGAAAAAATATAATAAGTGAGGATGCATAATGTCTAAAGGGAGAAAGATATTAAGTTTGGGAATCTTTTATGTTTTAATGTTTTTATTGGTTTCTTGTGGGACCAAGTCATATACAGTTATTTTTAAAGACGATAATGGTATAACGTTAGATTCAAAAACGGTTAAAAAAGGAAATGATGTGTTTGCACCAACCATTGATAGAGATGGATATGAACTAAAGGGTTGGTTTTTTGAAGATTTGGAAATTACATTTCCTTATAAGGTCACTATGGATATGGAGTTTGTTGCTGTATGGCAATTAAATTCTGTTGTAGTTAATGGAGATGTGGTATGGGATGGGATTTCTAATGCTAAAATAGAGATTGGAACTATATTTTTACCTTTAGAAGGTGTAACTGTAGTTCAACCTATTGTAAATAATCAGGGCATTAATACAACAAGAGATTTGAGTGCTTATATTCGGGTTGTTAAGAACGACATTGATAACACGCAACCTGGTGAGAACGAAATTATTTATAAAATTGAAGACCCGGATAATTTAGATAAAGAACCTACCTGTTATCTTAAAGAAAACGGTATCGATGTAGAAGTGGTTCGAAAGGTTGAAATCTATAACAAAATAGAACTTTTTAGTGTCTCAGATACTATTATTACAAAAGGTGAATCATTTGACCCGATATCAGGAATTAGGGCTACAGATTCGATTGGCGAACTAGATAGCAATGATATTGTTATCTTAGGAGAAGTTAATATAAATGTTGAAGGTGAATACAAACTTACTTATATAATAACAGGTTCATTTGATGATGAATTGATTGTTGAAAGAACAATCACGGTAGTAGAAGCAGTTTTAGAAGAACCTGAAAATATTTATATCATGAGTGGTGATGTTACTGAGTATGATCCGTTTCATGTAAACTATTTTGGAAGAAATAAACAAGAAAAACAAAACCTTCAAAAAGAAGTAGAAGAAAAATATAATGTGAAAATTCATTATATACCTTATCCGAAAAATGCACCTTGGGGATTAGAAAGACAAAATGCAATTTTACAAGCACGTGAAAACGGAACGCCACTTGCGGATATTTACTATAATATTAGTTCTGATTGGATTCCTTATTTAGCAAGAAATGGTGCGATTGCACCACTTAATGATAATCAGTATATCGATAAATCTATTATGGAAGCAAGTCGTTATTTCGATAAATCCTATGGGTTATCACTGGGGAGTTTAAAACTTGAAACAGGATTGTATTTTAATCAAAACTTACTGGATAGATTAAATATCGAAAATCCGACTGAAAAGTATTTAGCTGGAGATTGGTCTTGGGAGTCGTTTAAGGTATGGGCAATAGATGCGAAAAGTCAGTTATTAGAAGGTGAATATGTATTAGGGGGTTCTACCTCGATTTATGCAGAACAATTAATTCCTCTAAATGGTGGAGAGTTTGTTAACGAAACGTTACAAAAAGTAACATTTAATAACCAACAAGCATTAGAAACTTTAGCATTTATAAAAGAACTTTATGATAATAACTTGTTTGAGTTAAACCACGAATATGAATTAGGTAGCTCAGATTGGAAAAATGGAAAAGTATTATTCCATCCAGGGGATATATCCCAAATTAATAGTTGGGGTGGAGATTCAATTGAGTTCGATCTTGGATTTGTTCCATTTCCAATGAGCGATACCTATATAGCTCAAAATGGTGAGTACCGAACCCCTGTATATGGACCATTGTTTTCTGTAATGGAAAATAGTGATTCCATTGAAAGAAATGAAATGGTATTTAATATTTGGTATGAGTTACAACTAAAACCAACTAAAGAAGAAGAATTAATAGAAATAGAAAATATACTTAAAGATAGATTTGAAAAAGATCTCTATGTTGAAGCTTATTTAACAGTTTATGATAAGGCTTATAGAACATCTCTAAATGGTATGGGAATTAGTCGTTATTCACCAGGGAGTTTTCAAGAAGCAATTATCATAGGGATTGACAATGGATCTTATGAGGCATTATTATCAGAAATAAAAATAAAGTATGAAGATAAATTACTTATTATGTTAAATGGGGTTTAATAGTTATTTTACATATGTTCCTAGAGATTCAAATGATAATTTTAATAAATATTTGAATAAGAAGTTTTATGATT
>JALNXV010000098.1 GCA_023230175.1 Candidatus Cloacimonadota bacterium | reverse complement strand
TAAATTATAATTTTAACTAACACAATAAATGCAAATTTAGCTTGTTATTTTAGAATCTCTCAGTTTATGAGATATAAATTGAGAGACATACACAACAAAAAAGCTGAACTTGTCTTGCAACGAATGCAGTGAGTGGGGATTATAAATAGTGAAACCCTGTCAAAAATTATAAAACTTATCAGTATATCATAATTTCATATTTTAAAAAAAAATACACTTGCCTATAAGTCTCTTTTTGCTTTTAATTATATACTTCATCCAATATAGATAAAGCTATTTTATAATAATTTTAAATAGCTAATGTTAATATATTCAAAAAAATCTTCTTGACAAGGTTTAAATATTTTTTATGTTTAGCATAAGGAGTAAATTATGTCAAAAGAAAAAATTAAATTACAAAATCATAATTCTGAATCTATTAAAAAACTTTTAAATTCAGTAAAAACTGAAGATAGTCAACCAAACTTAGATAGTATTTTAGACGAAATACATAATATTGAGACCTCAGATAAAGATAAAGATAAAAACAAAAAAAAGAAGGAGGATTAATCCTCCCTCTTACAAAGAAATATCTATAATTTCTTGTGACATAGCCACCAGTCAACACACTCAAATTCGCCTTTTTTAGCTCTTTCAAAACGTTCTTTTGCATCCTTAACATTTGTTGCAGGAGATACAATTACGTGATCATCAAAAAGTTCTCCTTCAGGCCATTGAGCAGGCATAGCAACGCCATTTTTATCAGATACTTGCATAGCGTGCACAGCTCTAAGAATTTCATCCATATTTCGACCTAATTCTTGAGGATAGTAGAAAATTATTCTTATTTTACCTTTATTATCAACAACAAAAACTGCACGAACTGTATTAGTGCCTTTTCCCGGATGAATAAGACCTAATTTTTCAGCTACTGCTCCTGTGTCAGCGATAATAGGGAATTGAATCTCAACTTTAAGGTTTTCTTTAATCCATTCTTCCCATTTAATATGAGAAAAAACTTGATCAACACTCATCCCAATCAGTTCACAATTTAAATCTTTAAACTTATCATATCTTGTTTGAAAAGCAACGAATTCAGTTGTACATACAGGTGTAAAATCTGCCGGATGGCTAAAGAGTACAAACCATTTTCCTGAATAATCAGAAGGTAAATTTTTAAGCCCGTGAGTTGTTTGAACAGTCATTTGCGGGAAATCATCGCCAAGTAAAGGCATTCTTACACAATCTTTTGAGTTTTCCATAATTCCTCCATATTTTCATTTATTAATAGTATAACATAGTCCTTTTTAAAATGCAAGTTTTTTTAAGAATGCTTTAATAAAGGGTGTTGAATAATTACTTTTTACGAGCATCTTAGCTTGAATAAAAATTATTTTAATTTATATTATTCTAATTCTTTTTAAATAAATGATAAGAAATATTAAAAAATCCTTTACAATAATTAAGGGAAAAATAATTATGGAAAAAAAATTAAAGAGGATAGATATGAATGAACTTTTATCAGGTATAACATCATTAGATTATAAGATGGTCATTATGATGATATTTGGAGGCATATTAATTTATCTTGCCATTAAAAAAGATTATGAACCTGCTTTGTTATTGCCAATTGGATTTGGTACAATTTTAGCAAATATCCCTAATTCTGAAGCAATAGCAGCACATGGACCTTTAACGATTTTATTTAATGCCGGCATAATGACAGAATTATTTCCTTTATTAATTTTTATTGCAATAGGTGCAATGATTGACTTTTCTGTATTATTAAAAAACCCATTTATGTTATTATTTGGTGCAGCAGCACAATTTGGGATATTTTTCGCAATGCTTTTAGCTGCTTTATTGGGATTCGGGCTAAAAGAATCAGCAGCAATAGGTATCATTGGAGCAGCAGATGGACCAACCTCTATATATGTGGCAACAAGATTTGCTAAGGATTTATTAGGACCTATTTCTGTTGCAGCATATTCATATATGGCGTTAGTACCGATAATACAACCTCCGGTTATAAGAATGTTAACTACGTCGGCTGAAAGAAAGATAAGAATGGATTCATACAATTCTAAAGTGCCACGTGTAGTAAAAATATTATTTCCGATTACAATTACAATAATCGCCGGAATAATTGTTCCAACATCTGCAGCTTTAGTTGGTTTTTTAATGTTTGGAAACTTAATCAGAGAATGTGGAGTTTTAGAAAAATTATCCAAATCAGCTCAAAATGAATTATCAAGTTTAGTAACAATTCTTCTCGGTATTACTATAGCTTCAACTATGGTAGCTGATAAATTTTTAACAGTAGAAACTCTTTTTATACTTGGTTTAGGCTTAATAGCATTCATTTTTGATACAGCAGGCGGTGTATTGTTTGCAAAATTTCTTAATTTATTTTTGAAGAAAAAAGTTAATCCTATGATAGGTGCTGCCGGTATTTCAGCATTTCCTATGTCAGCAAGAGTGATTCAAAAAATGGGACAACAAGAAGATAAACAAAACTTTCTTTTAATGCCGGCTACAAGTGCTAATGTTGCAGGACAAATTGGATCTGTAATAGCCGGTGGCTTAATTTTAGCACTATTATCATAAACAGGAGGACCAAATGAATTCTATAAATACACCTTTTTCACCGGAAGCAATAGAAATATTTCAAGAAGCAATTTTCGTAATGCTTAAAGGTATGCTGGGAGTTTTTGTATTTATGTTAATTTTTTATTTATTAGTAAAATTTTTAGAATATATTTTCAAAGATAAAGAAGTAGAAGTATAATTTTTTGTGTTGACTTTATAATGCATTAATTTATTATTGCATAGTAATAGAAAGGAGAAGCAAATGAAAATAATAGAAGGAAACTATATAGCTAAAAACTATAAATTTGCTATAATTGCCGGCAGATTTAATGAATTTATAAATAGAAAACTTATTGATGGGGCTGTTGATTGCCTAATAAGACACGGAGTAGAAGAAGACCACATTGACTTAATATGGGTTCCTGGTGCATTTGAAATTCCTTTAACTGCCCAAAAAGTTGCTCAAAATAAAAAATATGATGCAGTTGTATGTGTAGGCACAGTCATAAGAGGAGCAACACCTCACTTTGATTATGTTTCTGCTGAAGTAAGTAAAGGTATTGCATCTGTAGGTTTAGCTACCTCAAAACCGGTAATTTTTGGCGTGTTGACTACAGATACTATTGAACAAGCAATCGAAAGAGCCGGTACTAAATCGGGCAATAAAGGTTGGGATGCTGCCCTTACAGCTATTGAAATGGTAAATTTATTAAATAATTTGGAGTCATAAATCAATGGGAATTAAACGCAAATCAAGAGAATTGATTATTCAAACTCTTTATTCTCTTTTATATGCTGATGTTGATGAATATCTACAAAATCTTGATTTATTAAATAAGTATAAAGAAGTTCTTAGTTATCTTTGTGAAGAATCAGCTGTTGAACTTAAAAGCAATATCTATAATCATGCAGATTTTAGTCTAAAAAAGATTATCCCTTTAATTGATGAACTACAAGAAAAAGTAAGTTCTTATTTAGGTACAAGAACCATTGATTCTTTAGGTCAAATAGATTTAATCATCCTCAAATTATCAATGTATGAAATGCTTTATGAAAAAACACCACCTCCGGTAATGATTAACGAAGCTATTGAATTAGCAAAAAAGTTTTGCTCTGAAAAATCACCGGCTCTCATAAATGCTATCTTAGATAATTTTAAAAAAAAGGAATTAACTATAACAACCACAATTGACAAGGACAATATTGATGAATAATTTAGTTTTATGTTCTGTGGGAGTTATGGCATATAATGAAGAAAAAAATATTTCTCATATATTATCAGCTCTTCTAAATCAACAACAAAACAATAAGCATAGCAATATCAAAGTCCAAATTGATGAAATAATTGTCATATCTTCCGGCTCTACTGATAATACAAATAATATTGTTGAAGATTTTTCTCAAAAAAATAACAAAATAAAACTTATTAAAGAAAAAACTCGTAATGGTAAATCTTCTGCAATAAATTTATTTATCAAAAATGCCAATACTAATATTCTTATAGTAGAATCAGCTGATACAATACCGGATAAAAATTGTGTATTAAACCTCATTCAACCTTTTTATAATTCTGAAGATATGTCAGAAACAAAAATAGGTATGACAGGTGGTCATCCTATACCTTTGAATTATAACAATGACTTTATAAGTTATGCAGTTAAATTATTATGGAAACTTCATCATAAGATGGCATTATTTTCCCCAAAATTAGGAGAAATGATTGCGTTCAAAAAAGTATTTGAAAAAATTCCTGAACAATCAGCTGTAGATGAAGCAAGTATAGAAGCTATTATTAAAGAAAAGGGACTTGACTGTAAATACATACCTAAAGCTATTGTTTATAACAAAGGACCGGAAACATTAAGCGATTTTATTAAACAAAGAAAAAGAATTGCAATCGGGCATTTATGGCTTAAAAATAATCAAAATTATAGCGTATCATCCAATAATTTATCTCTATTAGCAAACCTTTTTTTCTTCGAAATAATCAATCACCCAAAAGACATTATTAAGATTATTGCAGTTGCTAAACTTGAAATTTTATGTAGAATATTAGGTATTTTTGATTACCATTTTAAAAAATCTAATCCATTTATATGGGACACTATCAATAGTGCCAAGAAATTAAGAGATTAAATTTATGATATATATTTTATCAAGATTAATTATTTACAAACTTTTCTATCATATTGGATTTCCAAAAATTTTACCTATGAATTATACAGTCTCAGTAACTTATACTTGCAATTCTCGATGTAAAACCTGTAATATTTATAATAGAAAATGTAAGGAATTATCTCTTGAAGAATATAAAAAATTATCTCAAAATATCGGTAAAAGCCCGTATTGGATTACCTTTAGCGGTGGAGAACCTTTTTTAAAAAGAAAATTTTCATCTATCGTAAAGTTATTTTACAATAACTGTAAACCCAAGATTATCAATATCCCTTCAAACGGTATTATGACTAAAAAAATAGTTCAAGAAGTTAAAGAAATATGTGAACATTGCAAAAAATCACAAATCATCATCAATCTCTCTATTGACGGGATTGGTGAACAACACAATCAAATTAGAAATGTTCCGGATAATTATACTAAAGTAATAAATACATACAACCAACTAAAAAAACTAGAATACAAAAATCTTTCAATTGGGATTCATACTGTGATTTCAAAATTTAATGTTGATTCATTTTCCTCTATTGCAAATAATCTAATGAGCTTAAAGGCGGATCAATACATTACAGAAATTGCCGAAGAAAGAAATGAACTAATCACTATCAATTCTGATATTTCACCGGATCCAATCAAATATAAATCTGCTGTAGATTTTTTGATACATAGGATAAAACATTTAAAAATTACTAAAAAAATGCATAGAATAACACAATCTTTCAGAATAGAATACTATAACCTAGTCAAACAAATCTTACGCGATAAAACACAAGTAATTCCTTGTTATGCCGGTATTACGTCAGTTCAAATTTCACCAGACGGAGAAGTATGGGCTTGCTGTATAAAAGCAAAATCACTTGGTAATTTAAGAAAAAATAATTACAATTTTAAACAAATTTGGACTAGTAAAAATTTTAATGTAGAAAGAAAATCTATAAAAAATAAAGAATGTTATTGTCCTTTAGCTAATGCTTCATACACAAATATGTTATTAGACTTTAAAATTTTATCAAGAGTATTCTACAGAAGTTTTTTAAAATGGTGGGATTAAATTTATGAGAAAAAAACACTATCTACCAACAATTTTTATTATTTTTTTTCTAATTATTTCAGCTTATTATGTGTTTTTCAGGGAAAATGAAATTGAAGTAAATCTTGATAAAAGTAAATATATAATAAATGAAAGATTTAGAAATATTGAACTTGATAAGATTCCATTAAAATTACAATTAGATTTTGAAAAACTACTCAAAGATTTTAAATCAGTACAGTTAAGAAAAGAATGGACAACTGAACTAAATTTTGATATAACTTTAGCTCCATCTTTTGATTTAAATAATTTATATCTTATAAGTTATGATAAAATAGCTGTTTATAACAAATCGTCAATGAAAATCTTATGGAAAAAACAATTAGATTCTAATGTACTCTACATTACTCTCATTGAAGGAAATAATCTTTTACTAATCGATGAAAATAAAAATACTTACGCTTTAAATAGAACTGATGGTGAACTTGTTTGGTCACAACAATTCAATAATATGCATCTATTTACTAAAAACCAAAACAACCACCCTTATCAAATTACCTATAATGAAGATAAAAGATTCTTATCCGGAGTTATTATAATAACAGAAGGAAATTCACTTAAAATCATTGATAATTTAACCGGAGATGATATATTTGCCTTAAACTTTGAAGATGAAATTTTTTTTATTTCAGATTATGATCAGATAGATAATTCGATATATGTTTCTTATAATACAAAAATATCCAAAATAATACTTGAGAAAAAATAATTCTCGCCGATAATATAGTATTATGAAGATAGTAATACTGATTTTAATTTTAATTTTAGCCTTAGATGGTATCTTTAGAGATGGATTTCTCTTAGCAGAGTTTTTATCTCAAGATTTTAATATTCCCTTTTTTTTTAAGTTACTGCTGATTCTAATCGCACTTATAACAACACTTTTACTCTTGCATTCAATTATTAGTGAATTCAATATCTTACCAAAACCCCGAAATAGAAAAACTTCATTTGAAAAAGATAAAGATTTACAAAATGAAATTGAAACAAAAGAAATGTTACAATTGCAAAACTATAATAAAAACAAAAAACTCCAAGATAAGAAAGCTAATACAATACCTTCAGAACCTGTTAAGAAAAAATCTAAACTCGGTTAATAAATATCAAAGACTATTAAATAAGTCTGTTGAATAATGTTGTTGTGCGAGCATCCTTGCTTGCACTAAAAATCCTTAAGAGGTATTAGATATTTTACGAAACTACAAGCTGGAAGCTTGTAGAACATTTTTCACATCTTGAAACAACCTCTAAATATTTCCGAATAATGTATTATATTTATTTATCAATTTATCTTCAATATTATTCCAAAGATATTTGTTTTGAATAATATCCGAATTTATTTGAGATAAATTGCAAAGAATATCTATATCGATTCTATTAATCAAAGTAGATACTTCATAAATTTCATCATAAAATTGGATAGCTTTATCAGGAAATTCCATACTCATTTGATAAAAATGTTGACAATTCGGCATTATTACGGACATTCCGAATAATAAATATTCATAAAGTTTATTTGGTTCACACAACTCATTATTTAAGATATTCATATCTAAAGAAATAATGCCAATATGAGAAATTTTCATAATTTTATGTAATTCTGTATTTACTAACGGTTGCAATAAACTAACTTTGTCTTCTAATCCATAATTCTTTATAATCTGTTTAAAATACATTTCATCTTTACACTTGCCAATTAGTAATAATTTATATGAAATCTTTAGATTTTTAAAAGCTTTAATTAGTTTATCTGTTTCTCTTTTTTTACTAATTTCACCTTGATATAAAATTATTAAAAGATCAGTTTTTTTTTCTATATTAAAAAAATTGTAATAATCAAGTTTTGGATAATTATTTAAAATTATTGAATTGATATCTGTAATTTGATATCTATTCAACATTACTGCTGTTCTTTGTTTATTTGTAGTAATTAACAAATCCCAATACCTACAAGTAAGGTATTCCACAAATTTAAAAAATACACTTATAATTCTTGGTTTACCCATCTCAGTACTCAACTCATGTGCATCATAAACTAATTTTTTACCCAATATAATCTTTGCTAAAAAAGAACATAATAAAGGTAAAGTATCATGACAATGAATAATATCATATTTGTTTTTTTTAATATGCAAAAATGTATTTATAAAACATAAACAATACTGAAAAGCACTTACAAACTTATTTAATTTTTTATATTGAAGTCTAAAAATTCTAAAACCTTTATATTCTTCTATACTTTGATAATAATTTTGTGTAAAAAAGTTCCAGGTTAAAAAATCAACATCGTATCCGGATTTCTTTAAAGTTTCTGCCTCTTTGTATGGTCTAATATCAAGATATGGATATATCAAATCTTGTTCTAAAATCATTATAATGTTTTTTTTCACTCTACCTCATCCGTTTTAAAATACTAATTCAATAAATTATAAAATGCAATTGTTGTCAATCAGATTAGGCAAGTATTTTAATGAATGTATAAAAATTATGTATCACTTGAATAGAATTTGAGTTTTAAATTAAAGAGGGTTGATTATTTTACGCAGATTGAATTTAACAATAAGAAATTCATAATTCACGAAGTTTTAAATTTTAATGCCTATACTTTGCAAAAGTCTTCAAATGAAATCTATGTGACTTATGAATTTTCATTACCCATTAATCTAAAAATCAGTGATGATATATTGAACTTTAAAATTAAAAAATATGATGAAACTATTTTTACTGCTTTTGAAAATGCTACTCTTGAAATCACATCAAATGATTACGAACTATCTGATATAAAAAACATTACTTATAAATTTTGTGGCAAACAATTGTCAGGAAAGCTTAAGAAAAAATAATAATTCTAATATATCAATGTATATAATTGAAACATTATAGTATTTTTTACTTGACTCAAAAACACAAATTTTAATATTTGATAATATGTGTGCATCCGTAGCTCAGTTGGTAGAGCAACTGACTCTTAATCAGTGGGTCACAGGTTCGAATCCTGTCGGATGTACCATAATTTTCATCAAAAAATCTTAGAAGTTATTTTAATTTGTAAATCCTAAGCCTTTAATTATCAATGAATTATGAAATGTAAAATTCGATGTAATTTTATGAAATGATTGTTTATTAATTGTAATATATTTTAAAGTATTTAAAAAAAATGGGACAGAATTGGGACAGATTGAAAATGCATTAATACAAAAATTATTATTGAAAAGAATTTTTTTAATAAAAAAAAGCGACGAATAATCGTCGCTTAATCTTTTTTTTAGTGTTTGATTAAATAATTAAAATATGCATTTTCTGAAGTTTCAATTTTGTTTTGATCAAGCCATTGAATTATATCATTTCTTTTATAAAGGACTTTTCTGCCTCGCTTAATAAAAGGGATTTTTTGTTCAGAAACATATTTTCTTATGGTTTGAGGTTTAAATTTACATAATTCAGCTACTTGGTTTGTTGTCAAATACTCATTCTAAGATGTTCGGTTTTGAAGTTTACTTACAGTAATTTCTAACTACTAAACTCGCTTATTCAGTTCATATATTTGTTTATCTTTTTCTGTAATATATTCCATGAACTATTTAAGTGAATTAATTAACGACTATGAGGTATTATACATACTTCCTCCTTGATTTTTATTAATTTTATGGTTTTACTATTAATGTTTGAATGCAACTATTTATAATGTAAGAAAATAAATATTCATTATGAGGTCATTAGGTAATCAAAACCAATTGATGTGTTTTGGCTCTAAAAAAGCTTTTAATAGTGTATGATCACAAAGTTTAGAAATACAAGACTTTAATCTATTAGAGCATAATCCTAAAACCATATAAGTTATTATAACTATTTCTTGCCTGTTTGTTACTTTTTTTTTATTACATTGTGAAATAATAAATAATTTGAGTGATTATAAAAGACTTTTAATGATTATTCAGGACTTCTTTTTTTAAAAATGACTTTTGATGTTAATTCTTGATCTCCTACATATTCATATACTAAATTAGTTTTATCTTTATATTCTTTCACTTGTGCATGTTCAATATCATAAGAATAAAACAATATTTTTTTCTTATGTTTTGGAATAATATTGTACTGTCTATTTCTATCGTTTTCGTCGTTTGCAAAATGTCCATGAGAAAAGTATTTTGGAACAGTATCGTCTTTATAATAAATTGTATATTCATAAAATCTATCATTATTATAATCTATATCATAGTATCTACCATAGCCGTAACCGGCAAAAAGTAGGAACTTTGGTCTAATATTATTTGAGAGGTAGAGAGCCTGATGAGTAGAAATCCCATCAGCATTAACTAATAATACAGAGTATCTGATATTATCATCATCTTCAAAAATAAACCATTTGCAGATTTCAAGATTTTGATTAAATTTATCATTTTCTTTGTTAGGATTCCAAGGGAAACCTTTTTGAGGATAAATTTTTACATTCCAATCCTCTATTCCTAAGTCTTCAAAAAGTATATATTCTTCATGTATTACTTTTAAGTCTTTCATTTTATCTAGAAATCTTTTTTCAGGAGA
>JALNXV010000097.1 GCA_023230175.1 Candidatus Cloacimonadota bacterium | reverse complement strand
TAGTTTTTGATATCTTCGAGGTTTAAGTAATTAAAGAGTGTTACACCTGCACCCCAATCTGCTTGTCCTTTTCCAAATAGGTCATTTTCACCATCAGCTATTGCAGGGTAAAAATGATTATGCCATAAAGAATCTTTTTGAATCAGGTTTATGAAATCTTTATGAGTATGTTTTTTTACCTGGTCGCCAATCCCTATGATGAACTTGGATTTAGATTTTAAAATATTATGATGCATTTGATTAAAATATTTATTATTAAGTCCTGCACCGTGGTTATCGCTCATAACGGCAAAAATAAGGTCTGAATCATTATTTAATTCATCCATTGAGCTGTAGTTAGAATAGTTTTTTTCTTTTATTATGTAGATATTTGAGCAGGCTACTGAAATTATAACTATAATAATGAAACTAATCAATGAAATATAATAACGATTTTGTTTTGCCATAAGCACTCCTTAAAAACAAATTATTATAATGTTATATATTGTCAAGTGTTTAAGAGAAAAATAATTAGAAAGATTTACAGGAAAGCAATGTAATAAAAGAAAACAACCGAGTTGTAACCCCGGTTGTTTTTAATATGTTATAATTACTTATTAAGGTTAATCTTATTTCATTAAAATCATTTTTTTTGTATGAGTGTAAGATCCTGATTTGATTTTATAGAAATATATACCTGAAGTTACTTGTTTATTATAGTCATCTTTCCCGGCCCAAATTAGAGTATATTTCCCGGGGGCATAAGTTTTATTAATGAGAGATTTTATTTTTTGTCCTTTTGAGTTATAGATTTCAATATTCACGAGATTTTCACTTGATAAGTCAAAACTTATAGCGGTACTTGGGTTGAAGGGATTAGGGTAATTATTATGAAGTTTAGTTTTTTGAGGTATTTCTATTGTATCAGTTATGTTTGTATAGTTTAGTGTTATTACGTTTGAGGAATCTGATTCACCTTCAGGGTTAGTGTATATAGCTGTAATATAATAGTGGTATGTGTTTCCTAAAGTGATATCTGTATCAGTATAGTTTGTAGTTTCTATTAAATTTGTGATAGATTGGTCGTTTTTATATATTTTATAACCTGTTAGGGTCATAGAATTAGGTATATTAGCAGGGCTTTCCCAATTTAGAATTACATTGTCATCAATAATTTCTCCGGAAAGGTTTAATGGAGGATTAAAAACAGGAATTACTTCGAGTATAATATTTAATTCAGTCATTTGACCTTCTGTTATGACAATATCTTGGGTAGTATAAGGTTCGTAATTTTCAAGTGTAGCGGTTAATGAGTAGGTCCCTGCAGGTAATTCTTGAGAATAGTAACCTGATGCATTCGGAGAGAAATTATAAGTGTCTATATTAATGATGACATCGGTTAATAATGCTTGTCCTGCATTGAGGCTAATGGTTCCGAAAATACCGGTTGGGTTATTTTGAATACCGAGAGTTCCGTTAGAATTTATATTTTGTAAGTAAAGATTTTCTGGGTTGTTGCGTGAATCTTCCCAGGCAAGTATGATTTGATTATTTTTAAGGTTGGTGCTTGCAGGATGAACTATACTACTTTGAGTTTCTTTGAGTGTGACAAATTGAGTATCCCATAAGTGTTCTCCGTTATCATTGAGTTTAAAAGCTTTTATCTTAGAATTTAATGAATTGCCGCCAATATCTTCTGAAAATACTACTATTAAGTTATTTTCAGATATATTCGCAGAAATTGCCAGAGGCGTGTTTGACCCTAAATTAATAATTGCTTGTCCATTTTCACTGAAAATCTTATTTCCTGATGAATCAAATTTTTGTACAAATAGACCTCTCATATCTTGATTTGCATCTGTTGGTGTCCAAATCATATAAGTATCATTAGTGACTTGATTGTAAGTAGTTATCGGGTAAAAGTGTTGCATTGAAAAATTACTTGTTGGTTGAATGCCATTTTGTGTAAAAGCAATATTTCCATCAGCTAAAACGTGTTGAACATATACATTACGCATCTGATCTCCATCTCTATCTTCATACCAACAAATCACGAAACCTCCTGCACCATCAGAAGCAGTAGAAAATATTTGTGTCCAAGAAGAAATACCTCCTTGATCTGTAATAGTTACCGGATTATCCCAAATAGGATTTAAGTCTGTATCGTATTTTTGTGCGAAGATATGACGAGTAACGGCATACATAGGTCCGGAATCTTTAGCATATTTTAGGATAAAACTGTCATTTTCTTGAGGTAAAATCTGTGGCCAAGTAAAAGAAAAACCTTCTTCACTAAAAATTATAGGTTCTGTGTTAATAACAGTTCCCGTAGAAGAAATCTTATGTAATTTAATATTTACGTCAGACATCCACGCAACAATAACGTTATTTTGATCGGTAATTTCTAAACAAGGTGTGTAATCTTCTGTAGCATCATTAGATAGAGCAACACCGTTTTCTCCCCAAACGAAGTTACCCTCGGGAGAAATTTTATATACATAAATGTCTAAATCTCCTGTTCTAATATCCAAAAAACTTAAGATTGCATTGTTTTCTGAATCAACTTTCATATCCCAGTTTGTCAGCCAACTCATTTGAGTATTATTACTTACAAGTATGCCTTCTTGATTGAATTGAGCTTCTCCATTAAAATTAAACCGTTGAATTCGAACATTATAGTTTCCGTTTTCTGATGAAAACCATGAAACCCATACATCACCTTCAGGACCATAATCAATCTTTGGGATGACTTCGTTATATGAAGAATCAGTAACTTTTAGATTTTCTAAGGGGTTTGAGGACCATTGTGCAATTAACATTGAGGTTAATATTAATAAAGGTAATATGATATAAAGCTTTTTCATTATTTTTCTCCTTGTGTGTTGATGGCTTGTTTAAATTCATCTACTGTTAGAGATGATTCCCAATATATTTCGAAAATTTCAGCTAATGAACGAGCTAAATCTGAATGTTCAATTAGTAATGTTACAAATTTTAATCCCGAACTCATCTTGTTTTGTAATGCTAAAGTGATTATTTTTTTGTCGAAAATAAATAGTTTAAATGGTAATTTGGGAGAAACTTTGACTATTTCATTCATAGATTGAAAGTAGTCAATTTTTTTAGTGAAGTGTGCATTATTTTCTATCTCATAAAGTGATTTGTAAGTGACGCCTTTTGTTATGCTTTCTCTTTCTGAGGTACGGAATTCCATTGAAATTTCATTTTCATTCATTATGTCAAGATTCATTGCGTAAGGTGGTTTGTTAAATGCTAATACACTTTCTCTAGCACTTCTTTCTAAATTTTCTACTGTTTGGATGATGCTTGATTTTGTATAAAGAACTCTGATAAATTCAAATGGATTATCATTTTGATTATCATTTTCAAATAGATTGGATAAGATGGGCTTCATTGATTCTAAAATATTTTTCTTCTCTTCTAAATCTTTTTCTATCGATTGAGTAGCTGTTTCAGGGTTTACGGCAGAATACTTTTTGACACTTCCTAATCGTTCGATACACATATTTTGTTTGATGAGGCTGTTTATAACTTGATATGTTTGTGTTCTTGAAACACCGGTAGATTTTGAGATTTCTGTGGCTGTGCAATTGTTATTTTTTAGTAGATGTAGATAAATTTTTGCTTCAGATTCTGTAAAACCAAGTGAAGTTAAGTTTTTAATAATATCCATTAATTCCACCTTTAAATTTGTTATCAATAAGTGTACAATAAATTTATTTAAAAATGTTGTCAATCTCTTTTTTACAAATTTTGATTTTTTCTTTAATTGACGAAGTTGAATATGATTTTTCTAAGTAAATGATTTTTTATATTAGTATTGCTAATAATATAATTTTTCAGTATGTTAGGCTTATATTGCTTACAATCAAGCAACAGGAGACCTCCAAGATGCTTTAAAGCATCTTGGAGGTCCCCTGTTTTTCATCTGTAAAATTTATTAATGGTTTTTCTCAGTTTATTAAAAAAAATATATATGAATTATCACGATATAATATAATTCTAAAACAATATATGATAATGTATTGGCTTACGTATTTAAGTTCTATCGCAGGCTTTAATTTAAAGAAATAAATTAAATATTAAAAATATTGCTTGACTTTTTAGAAATTAATTTAGATTATATATAAAGAGGTATATTATGTCGAAAAATTTGATAATAGGTATTGCCGGTGGTACAGGCTCCGGTAAAACTACTATAACTAATGTGATTGAAGATACTTTTCAAAAAAAGATAAATATTATTCCTCAAGATAATTATTATAAAGACTTTAAAGATATGAGTTTTGAGGAAAGAAAAAATATTAATTTTGATCATCCTAATGCCTTTGATTTTGATTTATTGATTGAGCATATCTACAATCTAAAGAATGGTTTGCCGATAGAGATGCCTATTTATGATTTCACAACTCATAGTCGATCCGAAAATATAAATTTGATTAAACCTACTGATATTATAGTGATAGAAGGGATTTTAATATTTGAAAATCAAAGACTTCGAGATTTAATGGATATAAAAATATTTGTTGATACTGATGCTGATTTAAGATTGCTTAGAAGGATTAGGCGTGATATAAATGAACGTGGGCGGTCACTTGACTCTGTGATAGAACAATATACAAGCACAGTTAGGCCTATGCATATAGAATTTGTCGAGCCGAGTAAAAAATTTGCTGATGTAATTATCCCCGAAGGTGGATTTAATAAAATTGGAATAAATATGATAATCTCTCAAATTAAACAAATACAACAAAATAAGGAGTTATAATGAGAAAAATTTTAATTGTTACGTTAATAGTGTTTTGCTTTAGTATTTTATTTGCAGATAATTTTTTAACTATATATAATGATAATCAGGCATTATATAAAACCAATTTTGAATTAGATTTAAAAAAAGGTATTCATTTCTATGCATTTGAAAATATTCCTACACAAATCGTTACAGAAAGTGTTATCTTTGAATCTAAAGATAATAATGTAATGTTATTTTCTCAAAATTATGAGTATGATTTTGCAAGTTCAGCTAAGATGATTAGGAAATATATTGGCAAGAGCGTTAGACTTATTACATCGAATAATGAACTTTATGAAGGACTCTTAATGTTTTATGACTCATCTAATTATGGTTTATTAACCGAATCTACCAATGAGTTTAATATGATTAGTACTCCTAAAGTGCAAAATATTTATCTATCTGAAATGCCAACTGATTTTTATATAAAACCAACTTTAAGATGGGAAATTTCTGCACAAAATGATGGTACTTATCCTGTTGAATTAGCTTATCTTACCAGTGGATTACAATGGCGAGCTACCTATAATATAACTTTAAATAAGAATGATTTGGATTTAAATTCGTGGGTTACAATCAATAATTATTCAGGTAAAGATTTTGAAGATATAAAATTGAAACTCATTGCAGGTAGTGTACAAACATATACCTCTTCTATAAAAAGATCTAAGCAATCATTTAGAGTGGTAGCTAATGAAGAAAATTTGGACGCAGCTCCTACTTTTGAAGAAAAAGAGTTTTCTGATTATAGGTTATATACTTTAGACCAGAAGGCAGATATTGATAATAATCAAGAAAAACAATTAGCTTTATATCCTACTAAAACTGCTACATATAAACGAATTTACCAATATCGAGTTTCACAATCTGAAGTTGATGTATTAATTAGTTTTAAAAATTCAAAAGAGGATGGATTAGGAGTTCCTCTTCCAAAAGGTAATGTGAATTTTTATGAGATTGACGAAAGTGATCATACAGCACAATTTGTCGGAGTTAATTCTATAAATCATACCTCAATAAATGAAGAGATTAAGCTCAAAATAGGTACAGCTTTTGATTTAGTTCCTAAAACTACTGTTGTTTCTTCTGAAAGATTTGGTAGCGTAACAGAAACTATATATGAAGTTAAGATTTCAAATAATAAAAGCGATGCAGCTACTGTCGTTGTGTATGCCGGTGCAAGATATAGAAATTATGAGATAATGAATGCAAGTATTTTAGTTAATAAAATTGATGCTTTTACTTATTCATTTGATGTTAACTTAGCTCCATCAGAAACCAAAACATTTACCTTTACTGAGAGAATAACACATTAACCGAGTAATTAGGAGGAATTATGAAAGCCTTTTCAGAAGCTGTCGAAAAAGTTTTGGTTGAGATTCCAAATATTAGAACGGCTGAAGAATGTTATAGCCATGTAATTAAGATTATTGAGGCAACTGTTGATTTTGCAACACTCGCAATCGTCTTAAAAAGCAAACAAAATCAAGAATATATCATTAAAAATCATAGAAATTTGTCTCATTCCTTTGTGAAAAATAAAACCTTTTTCCCCGATGATAAGATTTTCAAAGAGTTTTCAAATCTATGGGCGAATCAAACAGTTAGCTATGTCAGAACTCAATCAAAGGATTTTGCTTTAGAGAAAAATGTATTTGATTTATTTATTTTCCCTTTAAGATGGAAGACTGAGATACATGGTTTTCTACATATCGATAAAGAAAAAGAATTGTTTACACAAGAGGAAATCAATAAACTTACTATTTGTGGGTCTTTAATGAATATGATAACTCAAATCTATCACCTTGAGCATGAGATTTCAATAATCAATGAACACGAGTCTATTACCGGTCTCTTAAACCATAGAGCTTTTAGAAAAAGATGCCAAACTATGATTGACCATTTACAAAGATATGACCATTCCGCTTCAATTGGAATCTTAAAAATTGGGAAATTTGAAGAGTTAGTTAGTACTGTAGGTAATCATAAAGTGCCGGTAATAATTCAAAGCATAGCAAAAATTATTAAAGAAGAATTAAGATTATCTGATATTGCAGGTGTATTGTACCCCGATACTATTGCAGTTCTTTTTCCTGAAACAGCTGCAATTTATGCTAAAGCAGTGATAGAACGTATGAATGAAAAGTTTAAAAATATTTCCGAAGTTGATAAATTGTACCTTCATTGGGGAGTTTCCGGAACCGATAATAAAGATTTTAACTTTGATACATTACTGCGAGAATCTTTGGAATGTGCTACAGAATCCTTGCGAATAAATGAAGATTGCCTGTGCATAATGGTTTCACCTTAATAAATTTTATATCTAAGGGGTTATATAACCCCTTTTTGATTTTTATATATTTCTTATTGAATATTAAAGAGTTACGATTTTATGGGTAAAAGTGATGTTGTCTAAAAAAACTTTAAGAAAATTTAAAACTGTCAAAAAAACAAAAGATATCAATCAAACATTGTCAATAGAATTTCAACAAAATGATGTGTTGTCAAATCGGTTTGAAATCATTGAAACTATTTCAGTAAATGATTATGCAGCAACCTATAAAGCCTATGATAAAGTTTATGATAAATTTAAAACTATTAAGATTTATGGAAAATATGTAGAAGTTTTTAATTCATTAAGTGAGATAAGACAAGAAGCAAAACTCTTGAAAGACTTAAATCATAATAGTTTACCCATTTTTGATGAGTTGATTGAAGATGAATATGTTTTCTTGGTACTTGACTATATAGACGGTAAAACTCTATTGGAACTCATACAACACAAAATTCCATATAAAAAGGCATTAGACTTAACTAAACAGCTTGCAGATGTTTTATTATATATACATTTAAATAGAGTAGAACACTTAGATCTTAAGCCGGAAAATATTCTTATTACAAATGATAAGCAACTATTTTTGACTGATTTTGGTTCAGCAGCAACAAAACTAACTGAAGAAAGTAATATTGAATTTGAAGCTACCTTGTCATATCTTTCTCCTGAGGGTAATTCAGAGGATGTGAGCTTCGCACAAAGAGATATTTTTGCTTTTGGCATTATCCTGTATGAGATTTTTTATGATAAATATCCTTTTGGATTAGATGAAGATGGTAAACCTGACTATAAAATACCGGTTCGTCTAATAAAAAGTAAAAATGATATTGATAAAATTATTAAAAGATGTATATCTTATTTCGTTGAAGATAGATATAAGAGTTTTCAAGAAATAATAGAAGATTTAAATATAACTGAAGAGACAAATAATATCATCTATAAAACTATTATTAAATATATTTTTCATAAGATGCCTTTTAAAAACCTTTCAGAGGATTTTAAAAAAGATATTAGATATTTGTGGATAAGTCTCTTAGCTCTATTGTTGATACTTCCCTTTTTCTTGTCTGTTAAAAAATTAGAGAATAATTTAGAAAAAGAAATTAATATAGATGCACCTCCTTTTGCAATCTATGTAAATACCCATTATCAGGGAGAAGCCCCTTTGTCAGTAAAACTGAAAAAAGATGATGTTATCTCCTTTGTTGATAATAAAGACTTAACAGCTTATGAAATGAGCTATAATAATCAAAAAAATATTCGTATTGACCTAAATGAAAATAAAATATTTGTTAATAGAAAACTTAAAGGTCTTCATTATAATGGGAAAGGTAAGATATCAAATAAACTTGATTTTCTCCGAGTTGATAGTATTGAACCCTTAAAATTAAAGAAATTGAAGAATAAAAGATTACATATTGGCTTTTCTCCTGATACGCCTGATAGCTTAATTAATTATCTGCCAAAAAATATACAATCCTTAAGTCTAAGACGTTTTAAACAAAACCTTGATTTAAATAATCTTTCCCAATATAAGAAATTAAAATCCCTTGATTTAAGTAATTCTGACAGCTTAATTGTAAATACTCTACCGGTTTTGCATAATTTAAAAATCTTAAATCTATCCCATACAAATATATCACGACTTAGAATTAATGAAAACTTGAAACACCTTAATATAGCTAATAATAAGATATCAGATTTAAAATCTATACGTAAAGCTCAATCGTTACAAACAATTGATTTAGATAATAATAATTCTATTGATGATTATACTCCGCTTTTAACTTTACCTAATATTAGGCAAATTACTAATAATAATGCCACCACTCCTACTAACTATGAGAAAATTCAACAGTTGCTCAATGACAATAATCTAGAAAACTTGGA
This sequence comes from Candidatus Cloacimonadota bacterium, assembly GCA_023230175.1. GTDB lineage: Bacteria > Cloacimonadota > Cloacimonadia > Cloacimonadales > WRIO01 > JALNXV01. Next base: position 1,395 of record JALNXV010000097.1, on the reverse strand, counting down.
GAAAACTCAAGTTATTATTTATAAGAAACATAAATACAAATATCTAATAAATTTTATTGTTACTATGATTATGGCTGCTATTTTAGTTCAGATATTCAGAATGATTTATAAAAATTCCTTAAAGAAAATGAAAAATATTGTCCAAGATACCATTGAAGAAATACCGGAAAAAATTACTGAACCTCCTAAGATTTTAGACAAAAATAAAAAAGAAATGATTCAAACTGCTATTAAAGATAAACGTTGGTACTCTCCGGAAAATGAAAATGTTCTATTTTATTTATCTGAATTTGAAAAAGAATATAAAGATAACGATTTCCTATATCTAAAAAAGAAAGAAGTTTTAAGTCTTCTTGACGAGAAACTTAAAATACATAAAAAAAGAAATGAATATGAACCTATTTATCTAATTACTAAAGAAATAAATAAATATTACTCAGAAAATAAATATAAAAAACTATATATAAAAGTAGATAAAATTATCAATAAAAAACTTAAGATTAACTGGATTTTTATAAGAAGTGGTTCCTTTTTGATGGGTGATTTTAGAAACAAGAATTATTCAGCATTCCATACTCCTCATAATGTTGAACTTAATAGCTATAAGATATCAGATATAACGGTAACTAATGAATTGTTTTGTGAATTTTTAAACAGTCAAGGTAATCAATTTGAAAAAGGTGTTACTTGGGCAAAAATTGATACACAATATTCAAGAATAAGTTACAATAAGGGAAAGTATTTTGTAAATGAACCTTATAAAAATTTTCCTGTTTATGAGGTAAATTGGTACGGAGCACAACGCTTTGCTGAATGGATGGACGGTAGATTGCCGACCGAAGCTGAATGGGAGTTTGCTGCCAGAGCAAAAGGCAAAAATATGCTTTTTAGTAACGGAGATAAAGCTGATAAAACAAATATGAATTACCTCATAGACCAAAATGATTCAAGGTGGCATTCTGTATTTCCCGTAAAATCATTTAAACCCAATGAAATGGGAATATATGAAATGAGTGGTAATATCTTGGAATGGTGCTTTGATTGGTATGATAAAGACTATTATAAAAATAGCGAAAATGATAACCCAATGGGTCCAAAAATTGGTGAGTTAAAAGTCGTAAGAGGTGGTGCATGGTGCTTTGAAAGCGAAAAGGCAATGACTTTCTTTAGAGGTTCGGCTAAACCAACAACTCGTAATAATTATATCGGTTTTAGAGTGATATTGCTGAAATGAAGAGGTAAATAATGAGATGTATTCTTTATTTTTTAATATTGTTGATTTGTTTTAGTCCCTTAACTGCAAATGATGTAATATCTGTTGCTTCACAAGACGCTACTCAGTATTTTGCTAAGGATATAGATTCTGATAAGATTTTTTCTGTCTTTGCTTTAGAA
>JALNXV010000096.1 GCA_023230175.1 Candidatus Cloacimonadota bacterium | reverse complement strand
TATCGTAATTAACCTTTTCATAACTTCTCCATCTATATTTGTTATTTTTTTCTCAAAATCAAATGGGGAATTTTACTTCCCCTTTTGAAAACCGAACCGAATGGGCGTCCCCAATAATTTTTACGAGAGGTGCTAGGCTATTTTTGCTTTCTCGTCATTAACACTCTATGTTTTGTCACTCGATTACTTATATTTGCAATCGGTGTGCCATATATTGCTTTAAGCATAAATTACTTAATATCAACAAAATAAACATATCCTTAATAAATAATTTTTCTTCAAAACCAAATTTATCTTCTCAATCAAAAGGAAAAATTTTCCGATTTCTTAAGATATAGACTAAATATATTTTTAAAAATATGCTTGACGATTTTAGAAATATTGTATATTTAGTTTTATCATAATAAAAAGACTAAATAACCATAAGATATTAAAAGGACTATTATGAAAGAAACACTCTTCTTATTTGACGGAACAGCTTTAGCTTATAGAGCTTATTTTGCCTTTATTAAAAACCCTCTCATCAATTCAAAAGGAACCCAAACAAGTGCTGTCTTTGGAGTTATAAAATCTTTTTTTAAAGTTATAAATGATTTTAACGCTAAATACATAGCCATTTCCTTTGACAGAAAAGAACAAACCTTTAGGCATAAATTAACAGAAACCTATAAAGCAAATCGCCCCCCCACTCCCCAAGAACTTATCTCCCAAATTGAATACATTAAAAGCTTTTTTGAACTTATTGGTCTTAAAGAAATATCTTTACCGGGATATGAAGCTGATGATATTCTCGGTACTATCGCCAAAACCTACGAAACACAATTTGATATAATTATTGTAAGCGGAGATAAAGATTTTGCTCAATTAGTCAATGATAACATTTCCCTCTATGATAATAAAAATGATAAAATCATTAAATACCAAGAAGTATCTGACAAATACAATATTAACCCCGATCAGTTCATTGATTACTTAGCACTAATCGGTGATTCAGCAGACAATATCCCCGGTGCAAAAGGAATAGGTCCTAAAACTGCTGCGAAACTACTTAATCAATATGATAATATCGAAAACTTATATAACAATATTTCCGAATTCCCGGAAAATAAAGAGAAAGAAAAATTAGTTAACTCAAAAGAAAACGTATTTCTGTCAAAAACACTAGCAACCATTAAAACTGATGTACCTATTGCTGATTTAAATGTTAAAGATTTCCTTTTTAATAAAAAAAACATAACTAACGCTGTATCATTCCTTGACGAATTAGAATTAACAACACTAAAAAATAGCCTAATTAACTCCCAAGAAAACATTATTGAGGACACTAAACAAGAAGATGCTGATTATAAATTCATCCTAATAGATAATGAAAAACAATTGATAGATATCTTGAATAAATGCAACTCCAATATAATTGCCATAGATACTGAAACAACTTCGATAAATCCTATTCAAGCAAGATTAGTTGGAATTTCATTTTGTTTTGACAAATCAAAAGCTTATTATATCCCAATAAACCACACCTTTGCAGACAATATTAAATGTAAAACCGTTTCCGAAATCTTCAATAGTTTCCTTAAAGATAAACTAATTATCGGGCACAATTTCAAATATGATTTACACGTTTTAACAAATCATAGATTTGAAATCAAAAACAAACTATTTGATACTATGTTAGCAAGCTATCTTCTCGATCCGGGTAAAAACGAATATAGTTTAGATAAATGTGCATTGAGGGAATTTAACTACGAGATGATACCAATCACCAACCTAATTGGAAAAGGTAAAAAACAAATTAGCTTTGCAGATATTGAAGTAAATACTGCTTGTGAATATGCTGCCGAAGATGCTTTAATGACTTATAAACTGTATAATGTTTACAAAGAAAAATTACAAAACCAAAACCTCTTTAACTTATTCGAAAATATAGAAATACCTCTTATCTTTACTTTACAATATATGGAAAATCAAGGAGTATATATCGATATCCCGGGATTAAACAAGTTAAAGCTTACAATTTCAACTGAACTTGAAAAAATAACAGATATTATTTATAAATTAGCTGATGAGCAATTTAATATTAACTCTACTCAACAATTAAGTACTATCCTATTTGATAAACTAAATATTAAACCATTAAAGAAAACTCAAACCGGTTATTCCACAGATATAGCTGTTTTAGAACAACTTGCCGAAGAACACGAAATTGCCAAACAACTAATCGAATATAGACAATTATCAAAAATGCTCAATACATATATCGAAGCCTTACCCTTATTAGCTAATCCTTCAACACATAAACTACATACTTCCTTTAATCAAACCATAACCTCAACAGGAAGACTTTCCAGTACCAACCCTAACTTACAAAACATCCCTATTAAAAATGAACTCGGAAGAAAAATTAGATCTTGTTTTTGTGCATCTACGCCAAATAATGTTATCGTATCAGCAGATTATTCTCAGATAGAATTACGACTTCTTGCAATCTTATCAAAAGACGAATCTATGATTAATGCTTTCAAAAATAACTTAGATATCCATACAAACACTGCTTCCAAAATATTCAATAAAGCCCCGGAAGAAATTGACTCAAATGAACGTCGTAAAGCAAAAGTAATTAATTTTGGTATCATTTACGGAATGGGCTCTCAATCATTATCTAAAGAATTATCCATCTCAAGTAAAGAAGCTAAAAGCTTTATTGATGAATATTTTAATCATTTCCCGACAATAAAAGATTATATGGATAGTCAAAAGAATTTTGCTCATCAAAATATGTGGGTTGAAACTATCTACAGCAGAAGATTATATTTACCAAATATAAATTCATCAAACAATAGGTTATTATCAGAAGCAGAAAGAATTGCTGTCAATATGCCAATACAAGGTTCGGCAGCAGATATTATCAAAATAGCAATGAATAATATTTATAAAAAAATTAACACAAACCCTCAAATAAGTATGCTAATCCAAGTGCATGATGAACTTGTCTTTGAAATTGACAAATCAATACTTGAAGAATCTATCTCAATGATTAAAAATGAAATGGAACACGCACTCAATAAAACCTATACGGACATTGTTCCCCTAACTGTAGATATAGGTTATGGTGAAAATTGGGATACTGCACATTAAAAAATAAAACTTTTTCCAAAATTAACTTGACATTATAAGAGATTTAAATTATTATTATATTATCAAGATATTAGAATAAACTATATGGAGGAGGATTAACTTTGAATAGTAAAATCAAAGTAATGGTTGTTGATGATACTGTCATATATAGAAAAATTCTCAAAGATGTATTATCTGAAATAGAAAATGTCGAAGTAATCGGTACTGCTCCAAATGGTGATCTTGCTTTAAGAAAAATCAATTTAGACCAACCGGATTTAGTTTTATTAGATGTTGAAATGCCTGTATTAGACGGCTTACAAACTCTAGAAGAAATCAAAAAAAGATATCCTCATATTGGCGTAATTATGGTTAGTGGTGTCAATGAAAGACAAGCTGCTATAACTATGGAAGCTCTTAGCAAAGGAGCTCTTGATTTCATTCCAAAACCTCAAGGCAATAATATTGAAGCAAATATTCAAAATCTCAAACAAAATTTATCGCCTATTATTTCTTTATTTACTACCAAAAAGACTTTAGCTTCAGTAAAAAGCCACAAAGAAATTAGAACCTTTTCTGACCCGACTATATCAGAAAAACCAACTCCTACAATTACTAAGCCTAAGCCTAAGCCAATTACACCCGCAACAATACCTAATGCTTTATTTCCTAAAAAAATTGACATCTTAGTAATAGGTGTTTCAACCGGTGGACCTAACGCTTTAGCAAAATTTATCCCTTTCCTGCCGGAAGACTTAGGAATACCAATTTTAATAGTTCAACATATGCCTCCTATGTTCACAAAATCTCTTGCAAATCATCTTAACTCAAAGTCTAAATTACCTGTAATGGAAGCAGATGATAATACATTTATTCAAAAAAATCGTGTTTATTTAGCTCCGGGTGGCAAACATATGATTGCAAAAAAAGAAGATAATCTTTACAAAATACAAATAACTGACACACCTCCTGTTAATTCTTGCAAACCTTCTGTTGATGTGCTTTTCGACTCAGTAAGTAAAACATATAACGGTAATATACTTTCAGTTATAATGACAGGGATGGGGGCTGATGGACTCAATGGAATTAAATCACTTAAAAACATTAGTGGCTATACATTAACTCAATCAGAAAATTCTTGCGTAGTTTATGGAATGCCAAGGGCTGTAGATGAAGCAGGACTTTCTAATGAACAAATAGACTTAGATAACCTCGCAAATAGAGTAACAGATATTGTTAAAAATGGTATTAAAAAATAATAATATATGGGGTACTGATGCTTAGCTCCAAAATAGCAATTAATCATGAAGAATTCGTTTTATTAAGAGAATATATCCAACAAGAATGTGGGATTGTTGTTGGTGATGAAAAAGTTTATCTTATTGAAAGTAGATTAGCGAGATTAGTTGTCGAAACAAACTGTAAAAGTTTTAAAGAATTCTATCTTAAAGCTAAAAGTGACGTAACTAGAAAATTAAGAGATAAAATTATTGACGCTATGACTACTAATGAAACTCTCTGGTTTAGAGATATGAAACCTTGGACTATCCTCAAAGAAGTAATTATCCCCAAATTTATAGACGACCTTAGAACCGGCAGAAAACAAAAAATCACAATCTGGTCAGCTGCTGCTTCAACAGGGCAAGAGCCATATTCGTTTTCAATGCTTGTAGATGAAGCCTTAAAAAAAGAACCTCGAGTATCAAGGGAACAGTTCTACATCTTAGCAACTGACATTTCACCAAGTGCTCTTTATATGGCTATTTCAGGCAGGTTTAACAGTATTGCTATGGCAAGAGGGATGTTACCCGGATACAAGGATAAATACTTCACTGAAACTAACGGGGTAGCTGAAATTATTCCGGAAATTAAAAAAATGGTCATATTTAAACAATTTAATCTCCAACATGATTTTACAAAAATCCCAACTTGTGATTTAGTCTTTTGTCGTAATGTTGCTATTTATTTTTCAGCTAACTTTAAAAAAGAATTATTTAAAAAGATTTATAGCAAAGTAGATAAAGACGGTTATTTTTTTATTGGTTCAACTGAAAGCTTGATTGGCTATTCAGATGATTTTGAACAACTGGAATACCAAAAAGGTGTTTATTATAAACCTAAGAAATAAGGATTTAAATTATGAAGCTTTTAACTGTTGACGATTCAAGAATGATAAGAATGATAATTATCAATACTATTAAATCTATGGGATTTGAAACCCTCGAAGCTCCAAATGCAGATGTAGCTTTAGAAATTCTTGAAACTGAAAGCGAAAATATTAACTTAATTCTTCTTGATTGGAATATGCCGGGAATGAATGGTTTTGAACTACTTAAAATCATAAAAACTACTGATAAATACAAACACATACCTGTTATGATGGTTACTACTGAAGGTGAAAGAAAAAATGTCATCAAAGCAATACAAACAGGTGCTGAAAACTATTTAACAAAACCATTTACACCGGAAGATTTATCTTCTAAAATATTAGAATGTCTTGGATTAGCTGACAATTATATGTTGTCTCAAGAAGATGATGAACTACCCAGCTTAGATATGGATGATTTAGATTTATAGGAATGATATGCTAACAAGGGATAATTCAATGTATAAAAAAATGATTATGACTAAGTTACAAGGTATTAATGAAATACCTACTATGCTCACAGTTGCTACAGAAATTGACAGATTAACAAATGACCCTAATTCCTCAGCTGAAGGAGTTAGTAATGTCATCAAAAACGATCCGGCTCTTACAGCTAAAGTTTTAAAAATAGCCAACTCTGCATTGTTTGCCGGAACTCAGAGAATAGTTAGTCTCAATCAAGCTGTCGCAAGACTTGGATACGGTGAAATCAGAAGAGTAACTATTGCAATTGCTTTTCTTAATTCTTTTAAATCACTATTTGTTGATTATGAAAAGTTTTGGATTCACTCCATTACTACTGCTTATATAGCTCAAAAATTAAATGAACTCTCTAAAACAAATATGCCTTCGGACAGACTATTTACCGGAGCATTATTACACGATATAGGTATCTTAATTCTTGACCAGTATTTTACCACCATTTATAAAAAAATCTTTGATATGTCTATTAATAAAAAATATGACCTCTCTATTGTCGAACAAAAGATTCTCGGCATCACTCATGCTGAAGTTGGTGCTTTACTACTTAAGAAATGGAATGTCCCTGACCAAATAACAGATATTATTTATTATCATCATCAACCTCAAAACTCAAAAATTGCTCAAAGAGATACTAAGATTGTATATCTCGCTAATTTTATTGCTAATAATAGAGGTTATGACAATGGAACAGGTACCTTCCACGAACAATTCTATGATGATATTTGGATGGAGTTAAGACTTTCCGTTGAGCAAGTTCCTGAAATCATCGAGAGTGTCCAAAATGACGTCGAAAAAGCAAAACAATTACTAAAATTAGGAGGAAAATAATGCATAAAGCTGCGTTAATTAATCTTGAAGGAAAGTTTTCATTATATTCTATTATTGATTCTCAAACCTTTGAACCTGTCTTTTTAAACTGGACTGAAGACTTATTAAATTCGCTAAAAGATTACTCTATTATCTTCTATTATTCTCCTCAAATTGACAAACAAACAATTAAAACTTTAAGAAAAAGTATTTCTTTTTTAAATATTAAGCTGGTTGTCTTTACTGATTCTATTGATTTAGATACAAGAAAAACCTTAATGCAAGCCGGAGCTGATTTAGTCGAATTACTCCCTATTTCAGACAATGACTTTGTAACTATTTTAAAAGATTTTCATGCAAAATTTACCAACATTAAAACTCTAAATCATAACCTTTTAACTCCTTTCAAACTCGCAATTGAAGAAATCCTCAGTATGATGGCTGTTATCAACGTTGAATTTGTTGACGCTTATCAAACTGTATCTCAATTTCACTTTGGTGACCTTTCAGGTATTATGGCTCTCGCCGGTGAAAAAAAAGGGGCTATAATGATTTCATTTTATGAAAACTTAGCTCGTAAGATTATTGCCGCAATTATGGCTGTCCCTGAAGATGACATTACCGAAGAAGAAGAACACGACGGTGTAGGCGAATTAATAAATATGATTGCCGGAGGAGCTAAAGCTCGTCTCGGTGATAGCGAAACTCATTTCTTGTTATCTGCTCCAACTGTCATCACCGGTAATCAACATAGAGTTATTCAACAAAAAGATATGCCTTGCATTGTTCTCGTTTATAAAGTGGAAGAAGATTATTTTGCTATCCAAATCTGCCTAATGAATCTTATCAACAATTCTTAAAAAATAAACTTATTTTTTTCCGAGCTTGACTTAATATAAATAATACTAATATAATTTAAGAATAGTATTTGATAATTAAAAACTGATAAAAATTATTGTTGTACGAGCATCCTTGTTTGCACACAAAGTCATAAAGTACTTATTATTATAATTTTATAATTTATAAACAAGATGCTTATAGAACACTATTTATAGCATTCGATAATGTATAAATTAAACTAATTCAAATCTCCTTAAAAAATTTTAAAATAAAAGCAAAAAAAAACTTGCATTAATTTTTAAAATGGTTATAATATTATAGTTAGTAGATACTAACAAGGAAGGAGATAATTAATGCTAAGAGATATTATCACTATTGATAAAGAAAAATGTAACGGATGTGGTATATGTGTTACCGGTTGTCATGAAGGAGCTTTACAAATAATCAATGGAAAAGCTGAACTAGTTAATGACTTATTTTGTGACGGACTTGGTGCATGTATCGCCGATTGTCCTCAAGATGCAATAACTATTGAGAAAAGAGAAGCTGTTCCTTATGATGAAAAAATCGTTATGGAAAAAATTATAGAGGGTGGACCGGATGTAATAAAAGCCCATTTAAAACATTTATATGAACACGGACAAGAAGAGTTTGTTAAACAAGGAATTAATATACTTAAAACTAAAAATATCGATATACCTGATTATATTTCTTCTGAAGTCCCTTGTACTTGTCATCAAGGAGAAGATCAAATCTCAAAAAAACAAAATCATAAATGCCCGTCAGATAGTATAACAATAAATACTACTTCAGAACTCGTAAATTGGCCTATTCAATTGCATCTTGTTAATCCCCATGCAAACTGGCTTGATAATGCTGATTTATTAATTGCGGCAGATTGTACTGCATTTTCGTATGCTAATTTCCATAATAAATTTATGAAAGGCAAACCTACAATCATCTTTTGCCCTAAATTAGACAAATCCGCAGAACCTTATATTGAAAAACTAAGTATGATTTTTAAGGAAAAAAATATCAAATCTATAACTATTTTAAGAATGGAAGTTCCATGCTGTGGAGGAACTGAAATAATAATTCAAAGAGCATTAGAACTTGCCCAAAAATTCATATTTGTCAAGGTATTCACTATCTCTGTAGATGGTGAATTAGTTTAAAAATAAAAAACCAAAAAAAACGGAGGAAAAAATTATGAGTATGTTTTGCTTTCAATGTCAAGAGACTTTACAAAACAAAGGTTGCACAATGCGTGGAATGTGTGGTAAATATGACTACACAGCCAATACACAAGATTTATTAATCAGTATGTTACGTTCGCTTGCTTTTTGGAATAAAAAAGCAATTGAACTCGGTATTGCAAAAGATGAACAAGGTTTATTTATTATGCAATGTTTGTTTACTACAATCACTAATGCAAACCACGATACTCCACGCTTATTGGAATATGCAAAACAAGCAATTGAAAGAAGAGAAAAACTTCGTAAATTAGTAATGACAGAGCTTAACAACAAAGGCGAAAAACTTGATTTAAGTAAATATCCTGACGAACTTACCTGGCTACCTGAAAACGAGAATAGTTACTTAAAATACGCTGAAAAAGTTGGTGTCTTAAGAAATTCTGATGAAGATATTCGCTCTCTTAAAGAACTCATAGTTCTAGGATTAAAAGGTATAGGAGCTTATGGTGACCACGCGGCAATGCTTGGGTTTGAAAATAAAGAAATTTATCAATTTATGACTGATGCTTTAGCATTTATTGAAAACAATGAAGCTACTGTTCCGGAACTCATTAATTGGGTAATGAAAACAGGAGAGTATGGCGTTAAAGTAATGGCTCTATTAAGTGAGGCTAATACAAGTACTTATGGTCATCCTGAAATCTCAAAAGTTAATATTGGGGTTGGTAAAAATCCGGGTATCCTTATTTCCGGTCATGATTTAAAAGATATGGAAGAGCTTCTTAAACAAACAGAAGGAACCGGAGTCGATGTATATACACATAGCGAAATGTTACCTGCTAATTACTATCCGGCTTTCAAAAAATATAAACATTTTGTAGGAAATTATGGTAGTTCATGGTGGCATCAACAACAAGAATTCACAACATTTAACGGGCCGATTTTAATGACTACCAATTGTATTGTACCTGTAAAAGATGCATACAAAGACAGAATCTTTACTACAGGTATGGCAGGTTATGACAATGTACCTCATATAGCTGACAGAAAAGCGGGTGGTCAAAAAGATTTTAGCAAACTAATCGAACTCGCTAAAAAATGCCCTCCTCCTACAGAAATTGAAACCGGCGAAATTATCGGTGGTTTTGGACATAATACTGTTCTTAGCGTTGCGGATAAAGTAATTGAACTCGTTAAAGCAGGGAAAATCAAACGCTTTGTCGTTATGGCAGGTTGTGACGGAAGACATAAAGAACGCTCTTATTTCACTGAAGTAGCTGAAAAATTACCTAAAGATACTATTATTTTAACTGCCGGATGTGCAAAATACAGATATATTAAATTACCTCTTGGTGATATTGAAGGCATCCCTCGTGTACTTGATGCAGGACAATGTAATGATTCATATTCTCTGGCTGTAATTGCTCTCAAACTTCAAGAAGCTTTTGGACTTGAACACATCAATGACTTACCTTTATCATTTGACCTTGCTTGGTACGAACAAAAAGCAGTTGCCGTATTACTTGCATTACTTTATCTCGGTGTTAAAAATATCCATCTTGGACCAACAATTCCTGCATTCTTATCACCAAATGTTGTTAAAGTTCTCGTTGAAAAATTTAACATTCAAGCTATCACAGAACCTGAAAATGATATCGAATTAATGATGGCAGGTAAATAAACTAACTCTCTATTTTTCAATAGAAACATACAATAGATTATTAAGAGACCTCCAGGATGGTTTAAAGCATCTTGGAGGTCACCTGTTTTTATGTGGATTAAACTCGTATTAAAGCCATAAAATAATTATATGATCATTAAGTAGAACAATATTGATAATTAAATAATTT
>JALNXV010000095.1 GCA_023230175.1 Candidatus Cloacimonadota bacterium | reverse complement strand
ATTAATTTTTTCACTGATTTACTTTTTTTAATATCAAGGCTGTTGGATAATGTTAAATATTTCAGAGGCAGTCTCGAAATAAATGTTGTGCAAGCATCCTTGCTTGCACTCAAAACCTTATAGGTATTCAATATGTTATGAAACTACAAGCTGGAAGCTTATAGAACTTTTCTGCATTTTACGACAGATTTTTCAACTTATGGAGATAAGATTATCTCCATCAACACTTTATCCACTTCCGAGACTGTTCCGAAATGTAAAAAAGGTTATACAAGTTTCCAACGTGTAGCGTGCAAGCAAGGATGCTCGCACAACAAAACAAAGTTCAAGCAAGGATGCTCGCACAACAAAACAAAGTTCAAGCAAGGATGCTCACACAACATAACAAAGTGCAAGCAAGGATGCTCGGATATCATAATTATTGATAGCCTTATATAAAAAAATGATGTAATTTGTAGTTAAGTCAGAAAAATTCTAATATGTCCCACTTATATATATAGAAATTCTTTTTTATCAAATCATATATTAAAAACTTGAACAAAAAACAAAAAAAATATTGACATTAAACAACAAAGAAATTATCATAGTGAAGAATAAATAATATGTTAGATGAGGATGTTTATGTATAGTCAAAAATTTAAAGATGTAATTGAATATTTTTCTATGAATCTTATAGATTTAGATGAAAAAAATAATCAAGATATGGCATCTTTATTAGTTCAAGTTGATTTTTTAAAAACCGAAATTAAACAACATAATAACGCTTCTTTAACAAAGTTATTAGACAGTATCGGAAATTTAATAGAGAAACTTATTTTAATTGATATAGATCCAATTGATGATATTGATAATGTTTACAATACAATAATAGTTAATTTTGAAAACTTTAAAAAAATAATAGAATCTTCAACAGATACTATAAATATACCTGAAAATATTCAAACTCAGATAAATAATATAAATATCCAAGAGACACAGAAAGAAGAATTTCAATTTGAGCAAGCAGATGATGATATCTTTTCAGATTTTTTAAATGAAGCAAGAGAATATGTGGTTTTATTGGAAAATCATATGTTGGAATTAGAGAAATATCCCGATAATTTAAATTTAATCAATGAAATTTTCAGACCCTTCCATACTTTAAAAGGTGTAAGTGGCTTTATGGGCTTAAAAAAGATTAATTATTTATCTCATGAAGCTGAAAATATTTTAGATAAAGCAAGAAACGGTAAAATAAAAATAAATAATAATATTTCAACACTAATCTTTAAAGCTATAGATTTAATCAAGAAAATTATTTCCGGTTTAGATATTGATAATCGTATTGAAAATGCCGGTGATGAAGAAATCAATACATTAGTAATGCATTTAAAAAATATAACTAATGAATCTTCATCATCTCAAGAAATGTTTTCTGAAAATAATGTAGAAGATATAGCCTTAACCCGGGAAAACAAAGAAACTCAAGAAATAAATATAAAAAATTCTGAAGATAGTATCAGGGTTAAGGTTGAAAAACTTGATTCATTAATTGATATGGTAGGGGAATTAGTAATTACATTTAATCTACTACATCAAGACAAATATATTATGAAAATCATTGATCATAATTTCATAAAGAAAATGTCTCAATTGCAAAGAGTTATCTCTGATTTACAGAAAGTATCAATGTCTTTAAGGATGATACCTATTGGTAGTACTTTCAATAAAATGAAAAGAGTTGTTAGAGACTATCTTTCAAAGCATCAGAATAAAGCGATCGAACTAAATATCTTAGGTGAAGACACCGAAATAGATAAAAATATGGTAGAATCAATTAACGAGCCTCTGGTTCATATGATTAGAAATGCTTGTGACCACGGAATTGAAACTACCGAGGAAAGATTACAAAACAATAAATCGGAAAAGGGTACTATAACCTTAAGTGCCTATCATAAAGGTAATTCTATCATAATAGATGTTAAAGATGACGGAAAAGGATTGAATAAAGAAAAAATAAAACAAAAAGCAATTGAAAAAAAATTGATATTGTCCGGACAAGTCTTATCTGATTCAGAGATATTTAAATTAGTATTTCTACCCGGATTTTCTACAATGGAAAAAGTATCTAACGTATCCGGTCGAGGTGTAGGTATGGATGTAGTAATGCAATCTATCAATCATTTAGGAGGTAGTGTAGAAATTTATTCAAATCCAAATGAAGGTTCAACTTTTAGGATTATTTTACCTTTAACGTTGGCTATTATCGAAGGAATGTTGGTGAAAATTGAAACAGAATTATATTTGATACCTATTGCAAATATTAAGCGTTCAATTAAGCCAACCAAAGATAATTTAAATAGCGTTATGGGTAAAGGCGACACTATAAAAATTGAAGATAAGCTAATCCCAATCATACGTTTAAACAGAAAGTTTAAGATTTCTAAACAAGATGAAAGCTTAGAAAATAGTCTGTTGATTATTTTAGAAACCGGAGAAAAACAATTTGCTGTTGCTGTCGATGAATTAATCGGCATACAAAGTGTTGTAGTTAAAACTCTTGGAGAGAAATTTAAAAATTTAGAAGGAGTATCCGGTGCAACAATAATGGGTGATGGTAGAGTAGGTTTAATTTTAGATGTTAGTAAATTAGATATTGAGTAAGATATGGATTATGTAATTTCAGATAATGATTTTGCTTTATTTTCTAAGCTTGTTTACGAAAGAACAGGTATAAATCTACACTTTGGAAAAAAACAACTTTTACAATCTAGAGTAAACAAAATCTTACGCATAAGAGGAATTCCCTCATATAGAGCATACTATGAACTTATAAAAAAAGATAATTCAGAAAAAGAATTAATGGAATTTATAAATTTAATTTCAACAAATGTAACTCATTTTTTCAGAGAAATAAAGCATTTTGAATTTCTTAAAAATATTTGGTATCCTGAATTTTTAAAAAATAATGATAAAATGATTAATATATGGAGTTCTGCCTGTTCATCAGGAGAAGAACCATACTCAATAGCAATCACATTAAAAGAATTATTAAGTCATAAACATAACTTTGAAATCTTAGCAACAGATATTTCTACTAAGGTCTTATCTATTGCTCAGAGAGGTATTTATCCGTTAAGTTCCTTAGAGAAAGTTTCACCAATGATAACTAAAAAATATTTTTTTGAAGGGAAAAATAGTGCTAAAGGTTATGTCAAAATTAAAGATGAACTCAAACAACATATTGTTTTTGAAAAACTAAATTTAATTGAACCATTTAAATTGTCTTCTAAATATGATGTTATTTTTTGTCGTAATGTTATGATTTATTTTGATACAAAAGTTAAAGAACTTATTGTCAATAAAATGTATAATTTTATGAATACAGGCTCATACCTAATGATAGGTCATTCCGAAAGTTTAAACGGAATATCTCATTCTTTTAAATATATTATGCCCGCAATTTATAAGAAGGAATAATGGATTTTAAAGTTGCAGATCATAAATATTTAATAAAACCCGGATTTTTATTGGTCAGTTATGAGACAACAAGTGTATATGGCGTTACCGGCTCAGGAGTTTTCATCAGTCTTTGGGATTCTTGTAAACAATTTTCAGGATGTTGTTTATATTTGTTACCAAATCCAATACAAAAAAATGATGTTTCAACAAAATACGGATCTATTGCAATTAAACACTTAATAAAAACAATGAAAACAAAAGGTTCAAATATAAATGATTTGAAAGCATTAATTATTGGAGGTGGAGATATTGAAACTAGTTTTGATTATGGAAAGGCAAATATAAAAATTGCTAAAACTATTTTAAGTTATTTTAATATAGAAATACTTTCCTGTGATTATGGCGGTAGTTTAGGTCGTAAATTTATTTATGACTCAGAAAACGGGCAAAGCTTAACATTAAAAACTAAAAACATAAGACAATCCGACTGGTACCCTTACTTAGAAAGAACTGATTAAAGGAATTTTATGCAAAATCAAATTGTTGTCAGTATCGCAGATATGAAAATAAGTGATAACTTAAATGATATATTAGTTACTTACTCTCTCGGTTCTTGTGTAGCTTTAGCTGTTTATGATCCGCATACTCACATCGGAGGGTTAATCCATATTATGCTCCCGGAATCATCTATAGAGAGAAAAGAAATTGAAATAAATCCATTTAAATATGTTGACACCGGAGTCCCGGCTTTATATAAATCACTTTTTAAAAAAGGTGCAAAAAGAAATCATTTAATTACTAAAGTAATCGGTGGCAGCAATGTAATGGATAGAAATAATTATTTTAATATAGGAGAAAGAAATTATTTGGCTGTAAGAAAAATGCTATGGCGTAATAATATGATTATACATAAAGAAGATGTTGGTGGTAATAAAAGCCGGACAGTCCGATTATATACCGCAACAGGTAAGGTAATAATCTCAAATAGTTATGAGGAATATGAATTATGATCTCTATGCAAGCAATCCTTAAACAAATCGAATTTCTTCCGGTTTTTAATCAAACTGCTCAAAAAGCACTTAAATTATTGCTTCAATATGATACTAATAATAAAGATATTGCCGAAGTAATAAAATATGATCCGGGGCTTACTGCTAATGTTTTAAAATTAGCAAATTCTGCATATTTTGCTCATTCTAAAGAAATTAACGATTTACTTGGTGCAGTAAATTATCTTGGAAGAGACAAGATGTTTACTATTTTAACTGTCTCCACTGCAGCCAAATATTTCAGTAAAAAATTACCCGGATATGAAATGTTTCAAGGAGAACTATGGCAACATTCCATTAGTACAGGAGTTATCGCAGAACATCTTTCATATCTAGAACCGGAAATTAATAAAAGTTCACTTTTTACTGCCGGTATATTACATGATATTGGTAAAATTGTCTTAAGTACTTGGGTAAGTGATTTATGGAATGATATAGTCTATATGGTAAAAAACAATAAAACAGATTTCGTAGAAGCTGAAAATAAAATCTTAGGCTACTCTCATGCTTTAGTTGGGGGAGCAATTTTACAAAGATGGGGTTTCCCTGATGTTATTGTTCAAGCAGCAAAGAAACATCACGAAATCAAAATCAATACTAATCCTGTCGTAAGAATTGTCAGATTAGCTGATTATATGTCAATTTTGATTGGTTTTACTACTTCAGAAGATAATCTTGCCTATAAAGGATACGACGATTTGTTAGGGTATTATCAAGTTAAGACTAAAGACTTAGAAAAGATATTAAATGATTGTTTTGAAATTATTAAATCCGTTATGGACGACTTTAAAAAGATAGAATGAGGATAAAATGCCATATAATATTTTAATAGTAGATGATTCTTCTTCAATGAGAAAAGTATTAAAAAAAGCCATCACTATGTGTAATATTGGACATATAGAATTTATTGAAGCTGAAAATGGAGCAAACGCCCTTGATTTAATGAATAAAAATTGGATCGATCTTGTTTTTACAGATATCAATATGCCCGTTATGGATGGATTTGAACTTATAAAACATTTAAAAAATGATAACTTACTTGGTAATACCCCAATCATTGTAATTACTTCAGAATTAAGAACTGAAAACACTGAAGATTTTAAAATTAACAATATCAAACATATAATCTATAAACCCTTTAGACCCGAATCAATTCGTGAGTTATTAATAAATTTACTTGGATTGGAGGAATGTGATGAATCAGATAATGGAGAAGTTGAAGGAATTGACTTCTGATGTCCTATGTAAAATGTTTTTTTTAATTGAAGAAGCAGAACCTATTCAAAAGAACTTTGTTTTTAAATACGGAGTTTGTTTAGAGAATAATAAATTTAGTATGATTTTATTATTTACAGAAAAAATAGCATACTTATTAACAGAAAATTTCCTTGGCACAGAAGAGATTTCTGAAGAAGATATATTTGATACTCTTAAGGAAGCCTTAAATATTATTGCAGGTAATTTTATCGGGTTATATATGAAAAATTTATCTGATAAAGTTCCTGTACCATACGCCATAAAAAATATTAATGAATTAAAAACAGAGTCTTATCCGGCAAAAATAATGTTTTTTAATGAAAACCCATTAAAATTAATGTTTAAAATTAAAGAATAATAAAATGAAAAATATAAGAGTATTAATAGTTGATGACAGTGCAGTCGTAAGAAAAACACTATCAAACATAATTAATAATGAACCAAATATGGAAGTCGTAGGAACGGCACCTGATCCTTATGTTGCCAGAGATAAGCTGATTTCTCTAAAACCTGATGTAATGACCTTGGATATTGAAATGCCAAGAATGGACGGGATGACCTTTCTTAAAAAAGTAATGCATTATTTTCCTATACCGATAGTTATTGTAAGTTCTGTAACGAAACAAGGTTGTAAAGTATCAATGAAAGCTTTGGAATTAGGAGCTATAAGTGTTGTACCTAAACCATCAGAAGCATATTCAATAGAGTCAATTGAAAGAAATTTAATTGATGCTGTTAAATCTGCCTCTTTTGCTATAATAAAAAAAATTGAGCCTTCAAATCAAAAAAAACAAACACCATTAATTCAAATTAAAACAACAAATAAGATTATTGCTATAGGAGCATCTACCGGAGGTACGGAAGCATTAAAAGAAATAATAACCAACTTACCATTAAATATTCCGGGGTTAGTAGTGGTTCAACATATGCCTCCCGGATTTACTTCAGCTTTTGCAGAAAGGTTAAACCTTCTATCGAAAATTGAAGTTAAAGAAGCTAAAGACGGCGACGCTGTTTTGCCGGGTTCTTGTTTAATTGCTCCGGGTGATTATCATTTATTATTACGTAGAATCGGAGCCAGATATATAGTGAAATTAAAGAAAGGACCTCAGGTATGGCATCAAAGACCCGCAGTAGATGTTTTATTTAAATCTGTTTCTGAATATGCCGGTGAAAATGCTATAGGTGTAATTCTTACCGGAATGGGTAAAGATGGTGCCGAAGGTATGAGATTAATGAAAAATAAAGGCTCAATTAATATTGCTCAAGATGAAGAAACCTGTGTAGTTTACGGTATGCCAAAAGCTGCTGTTGACACAGGTGCAGTAGATTATATTGTTCCTATAAATAATATTGCTAACGAAATAATTGAAATTGTAAATAATAAATTATAAATAAGGAGACTTTAATGAATTCATTTAACACTATTCTGTTACAACCTAAAACAGTCGTTAAACAAATTATCGAACAAATACCACTTAATGATATAGCAATGGCTTTAAAATTTGAAGAACAAGATATAAGGGATTATTTTATTGAAAATATGACTAACGAACAAAAACAAATATTACAAGCCCTATTTTCCGATATTGATGAAGCCACCCCGGAAGATAGTAACAAAGCAAAAATCTATATCAATAAAATCTTAAAAGAAATTGTCATTAATAATTAAAAAAATAGGAGAAAATGATGGATTTATATCAATTACTTAAACAAATTGATTATGAAAGATTAGCAGGTAGTTCAGGAGAAAAAAAAGCAAGAACTGTCTTTAAAGGACATTTATCTTCTTGGGGTTTAGAGTTTTTTGAAGAAGAGTTCGAAATGTATGCCTTTGATACAGGAACAGCTACGATTACTACCGAAGAAAAAGAATTTAAAGGCTTACCCTTAGGTCTTACTAAAACAGCTAAGGTTACCGGTGAACTATGTTTTGTTGAAAATTCTGAGCTTCTTTTTTGCCAAAAGGGAATGTTCGCTAATAAAATTATTTTAACTTTTACTCGCTCAGCTTCTTTAGTTGAAAGATTAAAAGAGGAAAATGTCCTTGCTGTAATTTACATCAGCCAACCTTACAAAGACTTGTCAGCAAACAATTTAAGACAGAAGAGTTGTGAAGACGGAACAATACCTTTTATGTTTGTTTCTTATGACGATGCCAAAGAATTATCAAGATTACACGGTAAAGAAATTACTATGGAAATCAAACAAAACGTTAAGAAGAAAAAAGCATATAATTTAATTGTCGATATTCCCGGTACAGGTAAAGACCAAACCTTAACTTGCCTATGTGCTCATTATGACAGTGTAGCAACTTCGCATGGCTCAAATGACAATGGAGCAGGTTCAGTTATTTTATTAAAAATAGCAGAGTATTATTCTAAAAATCCACCACTTCGAGACTTAAGAATAATGTTTTTTTCCGGAGAAGAAATGGGGTTACTCGGAAGTTATGCATACACAGAAAAACATAAAGAAGAACTCAAATCGAGAATGGGTTTGTTGATTAATGTCGATGTTTCAGGAGATGATTTAGGTGTAGATTCATTTATTGCCTTAGCTACAAATGAGATTGTGGGCTATGTTGACGGTATTTTCAAAGAAGAAGGATTACTTTTCAATAAAAAATTAGATATATATAGTAGCGATTGTATCCCCTTTTCTGTTTTAGAAATCCCTTCCGTTAATCTTATGAGATGGGGAGGGGAAGCAACATATCATATTCATACAGCAGGCGATACTGCAGAAAAAGTAAGCCAAAGAGGATTAGAATCAACATATCTTGCAACAAGAGCTTTAACCGATAGGCTTTTAAATTCTATTATTTACCCTGTTAAGAAAAATATCGATCCTTCTCTAAGAGAAAAGATTGAAAAATATGTATTTAACTCTTCGAAAAAAGAACCAAAACTTGAATGGCGAAAAAAATACGAACTATAGTAAAGGAAAAAAATTATGAAAAAATTATTACTTATAGGGCTAACACTTTTATTAATCGTTGCTTGTTCAAAAAAGAAAGACCAAGCTACTGATGAAGAACTCACCTCTGCATATTCGGTTACTACTATGGATGAAGTAGCGGATACCTTAGATTATGCACCTGAAGAAAGTATGGATAATGCTCAAAATGATGTAATTGAAGATACTAAAACTACTTCAGTTACGCAAGAAAAAACAAAAAAAGAAAGTAACTCTGCCGTAAAAACTTCTGATAAAAAACAATTAAAAGGCGAAGAACCTGAAATTGAATACGGAGACTTTACTGTGCAATTAATCTCTTTAAAAGACAAGAACAGAGTTGAAAAACTTCGTAAAAAATTATTAACTCCTTCTAACAAAAGAGGAACATACTATACCGACATTGAAGAAGCTGTTGTTAATAATGAAACTACCTATAGACTAAGACTATCAGGTTCATATTCTAGCAAATATGCTCGTTATCTTGGTGAAAAAATTACTTCTGAGTTTTATGAGTTTAATGAATTTTGGATTGTAAAACGATAATTATTTTAACTCATATAATATCTTAATAGGCTAAACTGTGTTTGGCCTATTAAGGTTGTTGAATATTAATGTTGTACGAGCTTCCTTGCTTGTTCTAAAATAAAGATATCTTTCCATAAGCTTGTTGGACAACGTTTAATTTTATTCAATAACTTTCTATCTTTATGTCAACTTAATTGACTACTTCAATAACAATATGTTTATTTATAACTCTTACAATAAAAATCTGTAACTTATTGTTGCCTTTTAATTTTAATTTTTTTCTAAAAGATTCCACTGATTCTGAAAATCCTTTAGTTTTTATATCAATAGTTCCTATGTTTTTAGTTTTAAGATAATTATTAAGTTTTTTTAACGAATAATCAAAAACATTGTTTACTTTATATTTTTTACCAAAGATTTCATCAGGTTCATTATTAGACGTTAATAGGGCAATGTGAGGATCTATTCTATCCATTTTTAATTCATAAGCTAAATCATTAATTAAATGAGCTCTTATAATAGATGGATCCGGTTCTAAGATCCATTCTTTTATTTGCTTGATATCTGTTTCAGGATGATTTTTTTGTTCAAACATAAGTCTTTGAGGGAGTAAAACAGCTTTTTTAATATTATTACAATTAGCTAAAGAACCGCTTTTTAAAAGACATTCTTTTAATTCTCCTCTAACAGAAACAAAATCATAACTAAACTTATCATAAGGAGAAGATTCATAATCAAATGCCGGCGACATCTTGACAGCAACATTATGATATTTTGATATCAATTTTTCAATTGTAAAAAAGTTAGGTGAGAGATCTTCCGGCTTTATGTATCTTTTATTATTGATTCGTCTATCCGGGTCAATAAACAATGCGTCACTATAAAAATTAAAGTCTTCAGCTCTAATATTAAGAAATTCTATATTGCCTTTGTTAAATGTTTTCATATTGTATTTTGCATAATCTAATATTTCTTGATTAATATCAATAGCATAGCATTTTGTTGCTTTTTTGCTTAAATAAAGTAAATCAGAACCTATTCCGCAACAAACATCAGCAATAATTTGATAATCTTTAAATAAAGTGCCGTGATATGACGCAATAAGATAATCTGAAGCTTGTTGAGCATTTTTTTCTGTAAACAACCATTTACAACTAAAGGGAAACTTATGGATAAGTTTATGCTGAATCTTGATTAAGTTTAGGATATCTTTAATAGGGATAGAATGATAATTTGTTGAATAATAATTAATTTGATTTATTGATAAAGGATATTCTTGATGAATTTGTTGTGTTAATTTACAAAAATGATTATGCTTTTTTTGGGCATAAT
>JALNXV010000094.1 GCA_023230175.1 Candidatus Cloacimonadota bacterium | reverse complement strand
CTGTCCACTTACCTTCATGTTTATATGTCACTGCTATTTGGTGCATCACAATACCAATACCTTCAGTAAAAATAATTTCAGTTCCTGGTTCTTTTGCTTGATAAGTACTAAAAGAAAATTCTTCTGGTAGGTTTTTTCCTGCAAGTTGCTCTGTAGTTAAATAAGGCATTGTTGATGTTTCACTACGAATAATGAAATTTTTATCGAAAGTATATTCTGTAATATCGTATTCTTTTTCTAATGTATAATCACGAATAGAAATTATTTCCGTTGGTTCAAATAACAGTTGACCACTAATAGTGGTTCCATTATCTTCAAGGACAACAGTTTCATTATAAATGATATTATCTTCCCACACCTTAACAATCATTTCTTTTTCTCCGTATTGATAGGTTAACTTTTTATCACATGCACTAAATAGTATAGCTGGCAAGAGTAAACTCAATAGCGTTATTAAACGCTTTAAGGTTACTTTTGTTGTCATTTATGCTTTCTTTTTCTTAATAACAAATGTGTAAACTACAAATACAGCAGCGGCTAAAACAACTAAGCCTCCAACAACAGATATCCATACCCATGGACTAATACCGTTTGATGGTGTTTCTGGTTCAACTGCTTCTAAATCTACTGTAAATGGTACAGTAACGTTGCCACCTTTCGTTTCAATACTAACAACGTAATCACCAACTTCTAATGTTTCTAAATAAGTTGCCTTAATTTTTAGAACATTATTTGCATATGTATAGTTAGTATCAGCTAATTCTGTTCCATTGACTTTAACAACGAAATCTAATTCGCGATTGTAAAATTCTATATTCATATCTGATGAACTACCTTTTTTAAATGAACCTTCTAAAGTAACAAGATATGGTTCTGGAATATAGTCTTGTTGTAATGATTCTGAAGCAGCGTCTTTACCATTAATTAATTTAATTGTAACGGTATTTTTAGAAGTACTAGTTCCTCCAGTGCCTGCAATGTATAAATGACCTAAGTTGTCAGATAATGATGTCTTTAATGCACGCGTAGTAATTCTATCTGCATCCATTACATCTCCACCAATACTAATTGAAAGATATTCTTCAACGACACCAGATACTTCTTCTATAACAGTTGAGAAATCAATAACTAAGTCATCATCTAATGTAACATGTAAGATTTCAGTACGTTGTGCATCAAAGAAACGGTTAGAATAAAGACTTAACATATATACTTCAATTCTTGCTCCATTTCTTCCTTCAGGAATTATTAAGAAAAATAAGCCTTTATTGTCTTGTACACTTGAATCATCTGCATTTGAAAAAATTTCAGGTTTTTCCATAATACCAAAACTAAGCCATCCACCTGCTTCTTTAGTTAATGATTCAACCTTTAGTGTCATTTGGAAGTTTCTAACATCAAATTTTTCTAATTCATAAAATAATCCATTACCATTCTCACCAAGACCTTCACCAAAGAAAGTAGCTTGAATTGTATCATTATTTTCTATAACGTAAGTATTTTTCCCAACAATCCAACCGCTTAGAGAATTAGTAGCATCTGTTAACGTAGTTACAGCTGCATCATATCTTGCTACGAAGGCTGTACTGATTTCTTCTTCTAATAATGCCAATAGATTTGTTTTCACTGCATTTTTAGAATCTATTGCGATGTTAACTTTTTCAATTGTTGAAAGATCTAAAACATTGTTTTCAAATTCTAGGATTTGTGCTAAAGCCAGATCATAAACTTTAGTAATAATTAATGCATCTGAATCAACAATTCTTTCACTCAATCCGGCAAATCTTGTTACTTGTTCAGGTGTAAATTCAGAATCATCTATAGAAATTTCTTTATTTTTTGCTGCTGTTAGTTGATTGATAGCTTGGTTAGCAGTGGTATAATCAACGATTGCACTTACTCTTGTTTCTAATTGAACTACGATAGACTCTAACTCATCTAAAATAATATCTCCACCAAGTTCACTAATTGCAGCTTGTAAAGTTGCTTGTGCATCATCTAATCTATCTTTAAAAAAGGTTTTATCAAATTCATATAATGTATCAAGATCAAGATTAGCATTAATAGCTTGAGCTGCTTGAACATTTTTATCAACCGATAAATCTTCTAACAATAATGTTTCCAACTCAATTAAATTGGTTTTAAAGGTTTCAAATACACCTTCTGCTTCATAATATGTTCTTCTTTGTGCGTCAAGAATATAATTAGCTGTCACAGTTTGAATCGTATTATCTTTATTTAGCGCACCAATTAAATAGTGTACGCTTGTCTTATCAACCATTTCAGCAAATAAAACACTTGAAGCTACCGTGAATTCATGCCCATTAATAGTTACTATGACATCTGATCCTATTTCTTTCATAGAAAAAGTAATAATATCATTTTCTGCTACTAATTGATAACCTTTCCAAGCTGCATCTTCCCAATTGCCTTGTTCTTCTAGAATGAATTCAGGTAAGGAAACGTGATGTAATCCAGATCCTACTTGAATAGCAACTAAATACTTATTAGCCTCAGTCGTATGTTTAATGAACTCAATCGATAAAACTGCGCCATTTCCACTAATATATGATCCTTGAGGACCAAAAAATGTGATCGCAACAGTACCAGGATCTAGATAAGAAAAATCAAACTGTGCTTCGAAATCTGTGACGTTATAAGGTGTTTTAAAACCAGCTCTAGCGCCAAATCCAGATGTTAGAGCCATTACGACACCTTTATCGTTTAATCTGTTTGCACCAAACATTCCTGGTTGCCAATGTGAGTAAAAATCCGTTACCGTTGACTCTTCGCCAATTACTGGTGGATTTTCTGGTAGTACTGCCGCGTTTATCGAGGTCGTCATAAGACCCACAACAAAAACGAGAACTAAACTTAAAATTGTAACTAATTTTTTCATACTTTCCTCCGTATTTTTCAACTATTGTTGTTTTTTCTTTATTTATATTATTGTCGCAATCACATTCATATTTTGAATATATGATTCAACATCAAACATACCTGGGATTTCCCATCCAAAATTCATGTATCCTATTTCATATTTTGATTCTTCATTATGTTTTAAGTAACCATTCTGAATCGCATAAGTTTTTGCTTTTAAGATAAATGGAAGAACATTAATATCAATGTTGTATGTTTTTCCAAATATTATCTTTTCATTTAAATAATTTTTATTGCTCATTGAGTAAATTAATCTACCAGTTGTACCAATACCACCTTGATCAACATGATGATGTTCATCAATAAAGTCATGACGGTTATCGTAAATAGGAATACCAAACCAGAAGTATTCATTAAAATTACCATACTTAGATCCCTCGTAACTTGCATCATGAATAACAAAATACCAAACTAATTGAGCAGCATGATAATTAGGATTATAAGTTTCGGGGCTTTGATTAATAACTTTCTCAATGTTAAAAGTCAATTGAACCCTTAATGCCTCAAGACCATCTAGTGCTACGTGTTTTTGAAAATCTTGTTCTATCAATAAGTGACTCCATGGTTTACTTGAATCTAAACGTGCCCCGTTTAAGTATTCTTTTGAAGCAGATAAATTCATTCTCAAGTAGCCTTGGTTATAAGGATTTACTTCTATTCTTCTAGAAGGTGTTTCATAAATATAGTTATTATTTATTATTTTAAATTTAGCATCTAAAACATTATAAGGCGTCCACCATTGAGCCATTTGCCAAATAGGTATTTTTGAATATTTTGCTTTACCATCATAATCCAAATGCTTATAAACTTTTCTGTGGTTGATAGTTGGATTGATACCAAGTAAATGAAACCCTGTTTCAAAGGATGAATCTGTTAACAAATTTACTATTTTCATTAATTACCTACTTTCTAATAGCTTTAATTGAAATACCCCTAATTGTGGAAGCTACATCAAACGTCCCAGGCACTTCCCATCCAAAGTTCATATATCCTATTTGCATATTTTCAAAACGTGCGCCAACTAGTGCGTTGTTATTGACTGCATATATAAATGCTTCTTTTAAATAAGGCAATACATCGATTTCAATGTTATACGTTTTGTTCATTTGGATTTTTTCATCAAAATAATTTTTCGAGGACATTGAGTAAATTAATTTTCCTGTAGTACCAGCGGCTCCTTGATCTATATGAGCTGAGTGAGGAATAAAATCATTTCTATTGTCATAAATCGGAATACCAAACCAGAGGAAATCCCCATTTTGTCCAACATCTTCTGAACCTTCAGGAACTACATTTCTCAAAGTTAAGTACCATAATAACTGAGCAGCATGTTTTCCTGGATCATAATCGCTTCCCATTAAATTATTGACATGATGTATGGTAACTTCCATTTTCAACATCAAACTTGATAATTCAGACATTCCAACAGATTCATTGAAATCTTGTTCTATCAAAGCATGTGTCCATGGTTCATTTAATTTTCTTGGTCCATTTTCGTATTCTTTTAATCCAAACAATTCCATATATAGATATCCATTATCTTCAGGATTCATTTTCAATATTCTTGAAGGGGTTTCATATATATGAACATTATTAACTTCCTTATAGGTTGCATCAACAACATCATAAGGCGTCCACCATTGTGCCATATGCCATATTGGTCTTGAACTAGGCAGTGCTGTACCACCATAGTCTAAGTGTCTTTTAATTGTTCTACCATCCTCAACCGGACTAATTCCTAAAAGATTAAATCCTGTCGCAAATATTGGATCTTCAAGTAGTTCAACATTTTTGTCATCGTTATCATCATTATTGTCACTGTTTTCAGGCTTTTCACAACCACTTATAAATATTACCGATAATAATGTTAAAACAATTAAGCTCATTTTTTTCATTTAATAAACTCCTTATTAGGTGTAACTTTAAATGCTGATGCAAGTTTAATTAACTCTTCATCATTTATAGTTTTATAATTTGAATAATTATTAATAACCATGTACATCATTGCTGCTTTTTCTACTGTTTCAATCAAGCCAAAAGCACTGTCAACAGTTTCACCTGAAGCTACAACACCATGTAATGGCCACAAAACGATTTTATAGGTTTTAATTTTGTTTGCTGTATTTTTTCCGATTAATCCGTTCCCTGGTATTTCCCATGGAATTATCCCTATTCCTTCAGGAAAGATAATAATATTTTCTGTATTTAACCCCCATAAAGCTTTAGTAAAATTTTTTTCGTCTAAATCAACAACAGCACTCATAATGTTTAAATAAGTAGCATGGGTATGAATAATTACTCTATGGGTATCATCTACCTCTAACCTAGCTATATGAGATGATAAATGTGTACTTAATTCTGAGGTTGGAACTTCACCTTCTTTTAAACCCCATAAGATTTCTGCGTGTGTTCCACATTGAGAAATTCTTATGATACAACTATTGGCTTCGGGATTACCTTTAACGTTTCTAAAGTATTTCCCTGACCCAGTAACTAATACGTATTTTCCTGCTAATTTATGAGCATCTATTTGTAATTGATGAACTCGTCCTTTTTTAGATAAATCAAGATAAGGTGATAGTTCTTCTTCTAACAAAAGATAGGATACGTTTCCTGCATTTCGTTCATCCCAGCCGTTAAGATACATTCTATCAATAACATTAGAAAATTCCTGAATGAATTTAGATTCTAAAATATTTTTCATATTAGCGTTTTCCTTTCAATGAAACTTCATAAGCTTCTATCTCTTTTAGATAATCTAATCCAACAGGTTTATTATTTTTTAAACAAATATAATCATAGATTAATCCAAATGGTAAAGATTTTAATTCTTCTATATAAACTAGTCTTTTTGTATAATTCTGTTCTTGTTCAATCTGATGTAATAATTCTTTAGGTTCTAATAACGATTTAAGAAGTGCTTTTTGAGTGTTTCGTATTCCAATTACCCAAGCAGCTATTCTATTTATTGATGCATCAAAGTAATCCAAACCGATTGAGGTTTTATTCAGTAGTTCATCTCTTACTAATGCATCAGTAATATTTTGTAAATCATCATTAAAACTTACGACATGATCAGAATCCCATCTAACTGGTCTTGATACATGTAACATTAGATGGTCTGTAAAAAGCGAAATTGATGAAAGTTTATCACTTACTTGTTCAGTAGGATGAAAATGACCGGCATCTAAACAAACAGATAAATTGTTTTTCACTGCGTAAGTTAAATAGAATTCATGTGATCCAGTGGTATAAGATTCAGCGCCAATACCAAATAATTTTGATTCTAAAGTGTCAATCACATTTGGGTATTTAGTCTTATAAATTTGATCAAGGGACTCTTTTAACAATTTTCTAGGGTTCAATCTTGAATATGGTGTATCTTTATAGCCATCAGGAATCCATAAATTACATACACTTCTTGAGTTAAGTTCTTCCCCAAAATAATTAGATATTTTTCTAGATTGCTTTACATGACGTATCCAAAAGTTTCTAATATCCTCATCATTAGAAGATAATGTAAAACCAGTTGATGATAACGGGTGTGAAAACAAAGTTGGATTAAAATCAAGTTTAACATTGTTGTTTTTAGCCCATTGAACCCAAGATTCAAAATGAATAGGTTCAATTTCATCCAATCCAATTTTATCTTTAGTATCTAAATAGATAGCGTGTAAACTTAATCGATGATCAAATGGAACTAGTTTCAATACCTCTTCAATATCTTGTCTTAATTCTTTAATATTGTTCGCTTTAAAAGGATAATTTCCAGTAACGGATATACCTCCAGATAACGCTTGTTTATTATAAAATCCTTGAACATCATCACCTTGCCAACATTGAATAGAAATTGGAGTGTTTTTTAATGTTTCAATTGCTTTTTCCACATCAACGCCAAGTGATTCATATAATTGTTTAGCTTGATTATATCGTGTAATTACACTCATAAACATGTCCCTTTCATAAGTTTTATATATTTTTTATAAACCTCTGTTAAATCTTTTTTTGGCAAAAATTCTTTTTTTTCATTATTAATAAATAAACTTTTTACCGTTACATCTTCTATTTGGTTAATTGCTTGATGTAAAACAAAAGCATTTCCTAGCGACGTGGCTTCATTGTTACCTTCAATGACTTTAATTCCAGTAATATCTGCAGTCATTTGATTAATTAAACTGTTTGAAGCACCTCCGCCAATAATAAATATTTGATTAGTCTTATAATCAGTCAAATTATCAAGAGTTTCAATATGTTGCCTATATTTACAAACTAAGCTGTAATTAAATACGCTGATAAATTCTTCTAATTTATGAGGAACTTTCTGATTTGTTTTTCTACAATGAGTTTGTATTTTTTCGACAATATTCTCTCCAACTTCAAAATCGTTGTGATCAAGATCTATAATTGAATCAAAATCAAGCGTTTGTTCTATTAATCTGTCTAACTCATCATACTCTACCTTTACTTGATTAAATGCTTCTAAAATTAAATTTTTAATCCAAAAACCTGATATATTTTTTAAAAATCTTATTTTATTGTTAAATCCGATTTCATTAGTATATGATTTTTTGAAAGTATTATTATTTATTAATGGCTTATCCAACAATTTACCAATCAAACTCCAAGTCCCCGATGATATATAAGTGTCAGTTTTTGATAACTGTAAACTATGGACAGCTGAGGCTGTATCATGTGTGCACACAGCAATTACTGGTACTTCTTTCAAATTATATTTTTGAGCTATATGCGGTAAAATATTGCCATAAAATTCCCCTGGTTTAATAACTTCAGGAATCAATGAGGTTGGATAACCAAGTTTATTAACTTCATCAATAATTTCATGATTTATCGAATCATAAAATGAGGTCGTTGATAAATTTGTTAACTCCATTTTTATAATTCCAGTCAAATGATAAGCTATTAAATCTGGGATCATTAATAATTTATTTGCTTTAGATAGTATTTCTTTGTGATTAATTAGATCATCAACTATTTGATAAATTGTATTGAATCTTAAATGTTGTATACCTGTTTTTTTATATAATGATTCTCTACTAAAATACTTATTCGTAATAGATTCAATGTTTGCAGTTCTTAAATCTCGATAACTATATGGGTTTTGTATAAGTTTCCCAGTAAAATCAATGTAACCGTAATCGCACCCCCATGAATCTATACCAATAGCGCTAATTTCACTTTCATATTGAAATGCTTTAGTTAAACCTTCATAAATTTCATTCATAATATGAGTAAAACTCCAAAGCAAATGATTTTTTTCAGAATACGGTTTATTTTTAAAACGATGAACTTCATGGCTTTTTATTTCTTTGTCGAAAGAATATACGATGATTCTTCCAGAACTCGCACCAACATCAATCGTTATATAATGTTTAGTTACGTCCATAATGAACCCACTCTTTTTTAGCATCAATGACTAAGCCATTTTTTAATCGTGATTCTTCAGCATTAAAAGCAAGATAATGACTTTCTACAGCATTATTAATGTCAGTATTAAATGGCTGATTATCTCTGATTCCTCTAACAAAATCTATTAAAAGATTTTTATCACCGCCCGAATGATAACTTAAATCGGATGTGAGTAGAGCGATATTTATTTCATAGTTATCTTTTCCATATGGCATCACATGAATAATATTATCTTCTAGGTCTCCAACAATTTCTCCTAGAGTTCCTTTTATTTCAATTCTTCTATGCGTTGTTTTTGAAAATGCAGTCATTAAAAACGATGCGGTTGTGCCATTTTCATATTGCATATTAAGGACTTGATGATCAACTACATTATTGTCCATATCATAAACACATTTTCCATAATTCAAATTTCTATTAGACATTACTTTTAAAACATCCGTTTCCAGTGTAAAGAATGCCATCCAATCTTTATTTTTTTCATAAAAATTTATTGCGTTAAATGGGCATTCCACTTTACAATCTATACAATTTTTCGCTGCTCCTTTTGGCATATTCTCTTTTTTAAAATAAAAGAGTGAACCAAAAGATGACAAATATTCTACACGTTGTCCCATTAAATAGTTAATAATGTCGATATCATGACAACTTTTAGCAAGGATCATCGGGCTTGAAACATTAGAATTATGCCAATTACCTCTTACGTAACTATGTGCATAATGAAGATACCCCACATTTTCTGTTTGGTGTATTGAAGCAATCTGACCAATTAACTTGGAATCAATCACTTTTTTAATTTCTTGATAGAAAGGGGTATATCTTAATACGTGTGCAACAGCTATTTTTCTATTCAGTTTGTTGGCTTTTTCTTTAATTTTAAAAATATGTTCCTTTGTTAATGCGATTGGTTTTTCCAATAAAATGTCATATCCAACATCTAATGCCTTCATTGTATGTAGATAATGATCTTGATCCATAGTAGAAATAATTAAAATATCGGCTAATTTGCCTTTTGAAAAAAAATCATTTTCATTTTGGTAAATTTGACTTTCATTTAAATAATATTTGTTTTTAATCATGTCAAATTTATCTTGATTTTTCTCACATACAGCCACAAGTTCAACTTCATCTTTAAAATCTTTTGCTACATTAGAAAATACAATTCCTCTTTGTCCAAAACCTAGTACAGCCATTGTGATTTTATTCAATGTTAGCACCTCCATTAGTCATTACATATAATAATAACATTTTTATGTTGTAAACGATTTCAATTTCAACATGACTTTATCACTTTTGAACAATTAATGTCAAGTAATGAACGATATCTTGACAATTATTCATTAATATATTATTATTCATTCATAAACAGCCAAAACATGGAGGGTTCTTATGATACTGAATGATAGGCAAAAAAAAATATTTGAAATCATAAAAAAAGAAAAATCTGTGCCAAATAAATTAATTCAAAAACAATTATATATAAGTGAATCAACTTTGAGAAGAGATTTAATTAAACTGGAACAAAACGGAGTAATCGTTCGTACACACGGTAATTCTTCTTTAATCGAATCTTCTTCTACTGAATCATCCATATTAGTCAGAGTACAAACAAGAACAAAAGAAAAACATAAAATTGCTCTAAGCTGTTTACCATTGTTATCAAAAAATGAATCTTATTTTGTCGATTCAAGTTCTACAGCCGGGTATGTCTTATCTTTGATGACTGGATTACTAAATATTAAGATTATAACAAACGGACTTCATAATGCATCATTAATAACTAGTAATCCAAACGTTAATGCACAAGTCCATTTACCAGGAGGTATTATATACAGTAATACCAACTCTATTCTTGGAGCAACAACTGTAGAATACATTAAAAATTTTAATTGTAATGCCTTTATATTTTCATGTGGAGGGATATCTTTGTCGTCTGGTATAACCGAAGCTTCTTTAGAACAATCCCTTGTAAAAAAGCAAATGTTAAAAAACTCAAAAATTCACATACTTCTAGCTGATCAAACCAAATTCGATAAGATATTTTTATGTACTTCTTGTGATTTTGAAGATATCGATTATATTATTACAGATAAAATACCCAACGAGCATTATATTGAAGCATTCAATAAAGCTGGTGTTGAATTAATTATTGCAAAATAATATTCTTTTACTTTAATGTAATATAGAGTTAAGTAATCTAGTATGATGATTGGTAAACATTACACTAATAATAAAAGGGAC
>JALNXV010000093.1 GCA_023230175.1 Candidatus Cloacimonadota bacterium | reverse complement strand
GATAATTATGTTGTGCGAGCATCCTTGCTTGCACATATCTTTGTTGTGTAAGCATCCTTGCTTGCACTCAAAATCATAACTCATTCAAAACCAATGTTTTAGTAAACAACAAACAAAGATACTTGTTGAACATTTCTGCATTTTGGTAATGCTCCTTAATCCGACAGATAGCTGATTGCATCCCACCCATTTACTCTATTCCCCCATTCTCAACTCACACTCTCTTTGCTTAGTTGCAAGTCAAGTCCGGTTGTTATACTAATAAAACAATAAAATTATCTTATCAATTTAACAATATCATTTGCTTTTATATTAAATTTTGAAGAAAGTCCGCCTTTTATTTCTAAGACATATTTACAAGGAGAGTCACTTAGAATAGTTTCTTCACTAAGAGGAAAAGCATTTTCATAAATCTGTATGATTTTAAAATTTTTATCAATGAATATAATATCAAGAGAAATGTAAGTATTTTTCATCCAAAATGATTGTTGAATATTATTATTAAAAATAAACAACATTCCTTGATTTTCTTCAATAGTATATCTATTCATAAGACCTTGAGCTTGTTGATATGCTGTCGTGGCGAGTTCTACATCAAACCTCAGAGTATCTTGCTGGCTATTAATAATTTCCAAAGTAGCTTCTTTTTTAAAAGGTATAGACGACTCAAGATTTTTATCTTGTTTACAACCAAACAAAATAATCAAGAATAAAAGAGAAAGTAAATTAAGATATTTTTGCATTGGCTCTGCGATATTTTTCAAACAAAGTCATATCATAAGGGGAATCAGGCTCGTTTTCAGTATTAATAATTAAAGTTTTAATTTCAGAGATTTGTTTTTTATATTTTTCTAATCTATTACCTTTTAATTTAGTTGCTGAAGCCATTTTAAGATTACCCGGATTTACATATCTGCCATTAATTCTCAATCCAAAATGTAGATGTGGTCCGGTAGAAGCACCTGTACTTCCGACAGTTCCAACAACACTACCCATTGAAACTCTCTGACCGTGCTTAACCCTTATTCTATGTAAATGTGCATATTGAGTTACATAACCATTTTCGTGTAAAACCTCTACAGTATTGCCAAATCCACCATTTTTACGAGCTAAAATGACTCTGCCTGAAGATACTGCATAAACAGGAGTCCCCGTTGCTCCTCTATAATCAACGCCGGAGTGCATTCTCCATTTTCGAGTTATAGGGTGAAATCTATTTCCATAGGGAGAGGTTACGTGTATTCTATCAAGTGGTAACCTGTATGGAGCAACCAACATTGCATGACCTAATGGAGTGTACATACCATTATAAGCTGATTTATCATCTCCTTCATCATATCTATAACCTTCGTGAAATCCGGTAGATTTACCGTTATATGATATATAATACAATCTTGAGCCCGGAACCCTTATTCCTTGAAAATATCTTTCTTCATACATAATTTTAAAGGTATCACCTATACGAGCATAGGCTGAAAAATTCACCTTGCTGGAAAGGGCATTCATCACAGCATATTTTACTACAGGTTCAACATTATGATCGTTTAATGCTTGTTCTAAAGTAGTATATAAAACACCTTCAACAATCAACATTTTTTTATCAAATTCTTTTTCATCAAGGATATAATTATAAGTTTGAGCTTCTATATCTCTTACTAATTTATGCGTTGTAACAATGTCTTGGATATAGTTAAATTCCATAACCTCATTTGTTACCGGATCGATTAAAACTTGGAAATGGTCATTTGGTTGAACCATTCTAAAGTCAACATTATCTCCAAAAACTAAGGTGATTTCGATAATTTGTTGAGGAGTAAGACCTACAGAAGTCATTTCTGAAAACAAACTACCACCCTTCGGGATGTATATTTCATGGAGTTCATATTTAGGTTTAACTATTTCTTGAGCTATAGTTTGTTGATTATTTTTCCCTTTACTAAGAGGACAAGCTGTTAGCGAAATGCTAACAAGGACTAATATTAAAATTTTTATTTTTATATTCATAAAAGCTAAAATGTTAAGTAATTGTAAATATGTCAACCAAAAAATTAACTTTACCACATAAACAAAATATATCTTATTGCCTTATAACCTGTTAAGAAATATTTTTTCTTTAAGGTCAATAGATTATATTGTTTCATAAAAAGATGCTCATATAAAAGATTATACCAAAATAGGAGAAAAGCCTTACAAGCTTCAAGAGGCTGTCTCAAAACACAGAAAAGTTATATAAGCTTCCAACCTGAAGTTTCATAAAATATTGAATACCTGTCAATTAAGTTTTTAAGTGCAAGCAAGGATGCTCGCACAACATTATTATTGAGACAGTCTATTCCGGCTTGTAACAAAACAAGTGCAAGCAAGGATGCTCGCACAACATTTTATGATTATTCAACAATCTTTATTTGAGAATAAACGTTATCAATCTACTGATTAAATGGTTATATTCAAAATTATATTTAACACACCTGCCAAAAAAATTAAAGATTGACAAATGTCACCGTTGACTATAAATGGTTTACAAAATTCAATAGAAGGATTTTAAAATGATTACTAAATTACTCAATAAAATATTTGGCGATAAAAATGTTAAAGAAATAAAGAAATTAGACCCTATTATTGACGCTATTAACAATAGATTTAACGAATTACAAACCTTATCCGAAGAAGATTTCAAAAAGCTAATCTCTGACATAAGGAAAGAAATAAGAGGACAAATAGGTCCTGAAGAAGAAAAAGTTGAGCAACTAACTAAAAAATACCAAGAAGCAGCTACTGAAAAAGAACGTGATAAGTTAAGTATCGAAATTGACAAGCAAAAAGAAAACTTAAAAACTGTTACTGTCGATGCTTTAGATGATAATCTAATTGAAGTTTACGCTATTATAAAAGAGACTTGCAGGCGTTTACTCGGCCATAAATATGATGTTCGAGGTCATTTAACAGAATGGGATATGGTTCCTTTTGACGTTCAATTAATCGGTGCGATAGCTTTACATCAAGGCAATATAGCTGAAATGGCAACCGGTGAAGGTAAAACATTAGTTGCTACAATGCCTCTATTCTTAAATGCTTTAACCGGCAGAGGAGTGCATTTAGTAACAGTCAATGATTATCTTGTTCAACGTGATGCTGAATGGATGAAACCAATTTTTGAATATCACGGACTAACAGTTGGAACTATTACTACCGGTATGGACCCTTATGGAAGGCAAGATGCTTATAATTGTGATATAACTTACGGCACAAACAGTGAATTTGGTTTTGATTACCTTAGAGATAATATGGCAATCTCTCCGGATAACCTCTCACAACGTGGACATTTCTTTGCTATTATTGATGAGGTTGACTCTATCTTAATTGATGAAGCAAGAACACCTCTCATAATTTCAGGTCCGGTTTCTGAAAGTAAAAACTTTTATCATGATATCGACCCTCTTATCAAAACAATAATCACCTATCAAAATCAACTCATCCTAAGATTTTTAAGTGAAATACGCGAACTGCAAAAATTAGAAAAACCCAATAATGAAGATAATGAAAGATTAGCACGTTTATTAGTTACTGTTAAAAGAGGTGCTCCTAAAAATAAAGCTTTCAGTAAAATTATGCAAGACCCCGATATGAAAAAACTCACACAAGACTACGAAGGTGTTTTACTTCGAGACAAAAAAATGCACGAGATAGATAACGATCTATTCTTTATAATCGAAGAAGCTCACAATACTGCTGATTTATGTGAAAAAGGTCGAGATGTAGTTTCTGATAAATACCCAAATATATTTGAAGTACTACAACTTGAAGACATACTACAAAAAGTTGATGAAGACGAACAACTTACCCCTCAAGAAAAGCAACTCAAAAAAGAAGAACTCTCCACAAAATATTTTGACAATAATGAAATCTTGCACGATATTTCTCAATTAATAAAAGCATATTCACTCTTTGAAAAAGACAAAGATTATGTAGTACAAGATAATAAAGTCGTTATTGTTGACGAATTTACCGGACGTATGATGACCGGTAGAAGATTTAGCGATGGGCTACACCAAGCTCTCGAAGCAAAAGAAAAAGTAAAAATTGAAGAAGCAACTCAAACTTATGCTACAATAACCTTACAAAATTATTTCAGAATGTATGAAAAACTTTCCGGTATGACCGGTACTGCCGTCACTGAAGAAGGCGAATTTTATGAAATATATAAACTCCCGGTAAAGGCTATACCTACTAATCTACCCCTTACCAGACTTGACCATGATGATGTAATCTATATGACAAAAAACGAAAAATATAACGCAATCATCAATGAAATAGAATATTGGCATACTCAAAAAAAACCTGTTCTTATTGGAACTGTCACTGTAGAATCAAGTGAAACCCTTAGCCGACTTCTCCAAAGAAAAAAAATACCTCACAAAGTTCTTAACGCTAAGTATCACCAACAAGAAGCCGAAATTGTAGCTAATGCAGGACAACCCGGTTCTGTTACCATCGCAACAAATATGGCTGGTCGTGGTACTGACATTAAACTTGGTTCAAGTGTAATAACAAAAAATAAAGAAGATTATCAAAACATAAAAAAAGAAATTTCTCAAGAATTTCCTTTTGGAAGACCTTTAGACGGTTTACATATTATCGGTACAGAAAGACACGAAAGCAGAAGAATTGACAGACAATTAAGAGGTAGAGCCGGTCGTCAAGGCGATCCGGGTACTTCACGCTTTTATCTTTCTCTTGAAGACGACTTAATGAGATTATTCGGTTCTGAAAAAATAGCTCCTCTTATGATGAAAATGGGTTTGCAACCCGGAGAAGCAATCAGACACCCTTGGATGTCAAAAGCTGTTGAGGGT
The DNA here is from genome assembly GCA_023230175.1 of Candidatus Cloacimonadota bacterium. GTDB lineage: Bacteria > Cloacimonadota > Cloacimonadia > Cloacimonadales > WRIO01 > JALNXV01. Next base: position 5,854 of record JALNXV010000093.1, on the reverse strand, counting down.
GCTCAAAAAAGAGTAGAAACCCAAAATTTTGAAATAAGAAAACAATTAATCAAATATGACGAAGTTATGAATCAACAAAGAGAAGTTATATATACATATCGTCGTAACGTTTTAAAAGGATATGACGTAAATAACGACATTCAAGATATGATTGACAGCACAATTGACAACTTAGTTTCTCAATATATCGGAGACATAAAATACGTTGAAGAATGGCCTTTAGATACTCTCTTAAACTGGTTTGAAGTCAACCTAAAATTTCAAATCCCTATGTCTGAATTTAATTTAGATAGACTTGATATAGAAATCCTGACAGACACTCTTAAAGAAATTACTAAACTCAACTATACCAAAAGGGAAGATATGCTCGGCACAGATATTTTAAGAGAAATTGAAAGACGTTGTCTCTTAGAAATTGTTGACAATGAATGGAGAGAACACCTTCATGAAATGGACATCTTAAAAGAAGGTATTTCATTTAGAGCCTATGCCAATAAAGACCCTCTAACTGAATATAAAAAAGAAAGTTACGGACTATTTGAAGAATTAATTTATCGAATTCACGAAAACACTGTCAAAAAAGTCTTTAACTCTTACATAATTACAAATCAAAATATAGAAAATATATTGGCAAATGCTACTATGAAACATGAAGATTTATCAGCCCTTGAACAAGCTGCCATCAAAGCCGGTATGTATAAAGCTAAACCAAACCCTCAAGAAAAAAAACATCAAAGTGAAAAACAAAAATTACAGCCTATAGTTGCAAATGAAAAAATTGGCAGAAACGACCCCTGCCCTTGCGGTAGCGGAAAAAAATATAAAAAATGCTGTGGTAAGCCGGAAAATGAAACATATAATGACTAATTTATATCAACCTTGCTTCTTAACCAGATAATGCAATAAAAATAAATTTTGCATTTTTATAAAATCACTTAATCTTTAATATAAGAGGTAAAAACAAATGATGAATGATATTGAAATAGATTTTTTTAAATCTTTATTAGAAAAAAGTAAAACTAAAGGCAGTAGAATATTCCCCAAGAAATTAGCTGCTCAAAATGAAGAAATTAGACCTAACTCATACTCGATATTCAATAGGATTTTGAGCGATGAAGAAAAAGAGATTTTTACTCAAGAATCTTTTAATGAACTTATTAAATTTATTGATAATAACCAAATAGACTTAACCTTTTTTGAAAAGTTTATGTCTGCTGCAGTCTTTAGCTTAGGAAAACTTAATAAAAAAATCGATACAAATACGGCAATTACAATGATTGAACTCATTGGAGCAACAGGCTTTGAAGAAACATCTATTACTACAACCTTTAGGATGTATATAGAAAATCCTAAACTAATAAATAATTTAAATTCAACCATACATTAAGAAAGAGATAATATGGCAAAACCTTTAATTATAGTGGAATCTCCTGCAAAAGCAAAAACTATTGGAAAATATTTAGACAATAAATACACCGTCAAAGCCTCAATGGGGCACGTCAGAGACCTGCCCAAAAAAGAAATCGGCGTTGATGTAGATGATAACTTCAAACCTAAATACGTCATTGACGCAAGCAAAAAAAAGCTGATTAATGAACTCAAACATAACGCAGCAGAATCTGACTCAATTTATTTAGCTTCTGACTATGACCGCGAAGGAGAAGCTATCGCTTGGCATCTCGCTAACCTTTTAGAAAAAGAAACAAAAGATAAACCGGTATATAGAATTGTCTTCAACGAAATTACTAAAAAAGCTATCACCGAAGCTATTGAAAAACCCGGCAAAATTGATGACAATAAAGTAAATGCTCAACAAGCAAGAAGAATTCTTGATAGAATTGTCGGATATAAAATTAGTCCTCTACTTTGGAGATTATTAAAAAATAACCTTTCTGCGGGACGTGTTCAATCTGTAGCTTTAAGGCTAATTTGCGAACGTGACGACGCTATCAAGGCCTTTGTTCCGGAAGAATTCTGGTCAATTGAAGCTGAATTTTGGAGAGACAACCTTCCTCATTTTAAAGCTGTCCTACAACAATTTAACGGAGAAAAAATTAATCTCAAAAATGAAGAACAAACTAAACAAATCTTAGATGAATTGAAAGATAAACAATCTCAAATTTCAGCATACAAACAATCTGAAAGATTTATTCAACCTCCCCCACCTTATATTACCAGTACATTACAACAAGATGCATCAAGACTCTTAGGTTTTAACGGTAAAAAAACTATGATGATCGCTCAACAATTATACGAAGGCTTAGACATTCAAGGCGAAACTCTCGGATTGATTACTTATATGAGAACAGATTCTATGAGAATTTCTGATGAAGCTAATGAAATATTAAGAGAATATATAGTCAAAAAACTTGGTAAAGATAAATTATTCAAAACCAAAAGAACTTTTAAAAATAAAAACGCAGCTCAAGATGCCCACGAAGCAGTTAGACCAACATATCCATGGAGAAGCCCTGACGATCTAAAGACATACCTCTCGAAAGATCAACTAAAACTTTATGATATCATCTGGAAAAGATTTACAGCAACCCAAATCATACCTATGAAACTGAGTACTGTGAGTATAGAAATTTCTTGCGGAAAAGCTATGTTTAAAGCAACAGGTAGCGTCATCCTCGAAAAAGGTTTTTATGAAATTTACCCGCATATCAACGTTGTAACCGGTGAAAATATTGATAAAGATTATCAATTAAATGACTTATTAGAACACGATACTATCTCAGGAAAACAGCATTTTACTAAACCACCGGCATATTTTAGTGAGGCTCAACTTATCAAAGAACTTGAAGCAAAAGGCATTGGGCGTCCTTCTACTTATGCCAGTATTACTAATACCATCGTTGAAAGAAAATATGTAGAAATAAAAGAAAAAAGATTTATCCCTACTGACTTGGGACATATAGTAAATAAATTTTTAGTTACCAATTTTGACAATTTATTTAATGTTAGCTTTACTGCCGAAATGGAAAATAAATTAGATAAGATAGAATATGGCGAACAAGAATGGCAAGTTTTACTAAAAGACTACTATGAAGCAATAAAAGATCTTATGTCAAAGGTAAACCTAGCTGAAGCTAAAAAAGACTTAGAACAAGAAACAGATATCATCTGTGAGAAATGTAACAGCAAAATGGTTATTAAAATGAGTAGAAAGGGTGAATTTCTTGCCTGTTCAAATTATCCTAAATGTAAAAATGCCAAGAGTTTTGAAAAAGACGCAGACGGTAATATAAAAGTAATAGAGCAAACTATCGAAAAATCAGGAATTGTATGTGAAAAATGTGGCAAAGAAATGCTAATCAAGCATTCAAATAAAGGTGAATTTCTTGCTTGTTCAGGTTATCCTAAATGTAAAAACGCCAAAAGCTTTACTCGAGACTCCGAGGGTAAAATTATCATTGAAGAACCAAAAACACTCGAAGAAACTTGCCCAAAATGTCAAAGTAAATTAGTTGAAAGAAAAGGAAAATACGGTACTTTTATTGCCTGCTCAAACTATCCTAAATGCAGATTTATCAAACCACCAACCACAGGAGTTAAATGTCCGGAATGTTCAGATGGAGAAATTGTAAGCAAAAAAAGTAGAAAAGCAGGTGTCTTTTATGCTTGCTCAAATTATCCTGACTGTAAGTTTATCACTAATTACAAACCTGTCCCAACCAAATGCGATAATTGCGGAAATTATTATCTTGAAGTACACCCAACAAAAGATAAAGACCCTATATTAGTCTGCCCGGTTTGTAAACAAGAATATTTTTAGAAGGAATAAATGCATTTTATTGACGGAATTATTAGCAGTATTCAAACAATATTAAGTCATAAATTTAGGTCATTTTTAACTTTATTAGGCATAATCATTGGCGTAACTTCTGTTGTCGCAATGTTTTCTTCGGTCAATGGCTTAAAATTAATAATTCATAAACAAATGGAGAGTTTAGGGTTTGATAATTCTTTAGTTGTTTCTCCCGGTACTGAAGATTCAAATACTCGCAGGAGAGGCTTTGGCATCAGACGAAGCTGGTCAGCAAACAGAAAAATTAAACCCTTAACCTATAATGATTTTCAAAGCTTAAAAGCTGAAATTGAAGTAAAATACGTTTATGGTTTAATAGAAAGATGGGCAATGTCTCCCGATAGAAACTGGATGAGAGTTATTGGTACTAACGTAGATTTCTTTAAATCAAAAACGTATCCCATTAAAGAAGGCAGATTCTTTAATTCTTTTGAAATGAAAAATGCTAAAAAAGTTTGCGTCTTAGGTTATTATTATGCACAAAAAAATTTTATTAATGAAAATCCTATCGGCAAATTTATCACTTCAGGTGATCATAGATACCAAGTTATTGGAATTTTAGATGAAGACAAGCTAAGTCAAGGAAATGCTTTTAATATGAATAACTGGCAAAGGAATTGGGATTTGCAAGCCATATATATCCCACTAAAAACAGCTGCAGTATATCATAAAAACAATATGGCTTTAGATTCTATTGTCTTACAAGCAAAAGATTCTGAAAGTTTCAATTATATGCGTAATCACACCAGACAAGTATTATTAGCTAAACACAATATGTCAAAAGATTTTAGCTTTGAAGATATTGGCTCTTATATGCTTGAAATGACACAAGAGATTGATGAATTTCAAAAAAAATGGTCAATAACTCTTTTGGCAATTGCTTCAATTTCACTTATAGTTGGTGGAATTGGACTCTTTAGCACACTGCTTATTTCAATTAACGAACGTATGAATGAGATTGGAGTCAGGAAATCAATTGGAGCAAGAGATAAAGATATCTTTTTTTATTTTATCATAGAAGCATTAACCTTGTCTTTTATAGCAGCTTGTTTTGGTATAATCTTTGGATTTTTAATTACAAAAATCCTTGGATTAGCTATCGGTATCAGTGTTCCAATTTCTATAATGAGTATTTATATAGGTTTTTTCTTTTCCTTATTAATTGGATTTATTTCAGGGTTATATCCTGCATACAAAGCTGCAGTAATAGACCCTATTCAAGCAATTTATTATTTTGAATAAAATATTTATAAACAGAGGGACAATATGAGTAATTTAATGATGAGTGTTTCAGGTATTAGAGGTATGTTTGGTTCAGCACTAAATCCAATTAATGCAATGAACTTTGCTGCACAATTTGGTTTATTTCAAAAATCAAGATATCTAAAAAATCAAGATGAAAAAATAAATATTATAATCGGTAGAGATTCCAGAACCACCGGAGATACTATTGCCCATGCAGTAATATCCGGATTACTAAGCGTAGGTGTTGACGTAGTTTATCTCGGGATAGTTTCAACTCCGACCTTACTCCTTGCAGTAGAAGAATCTGACGCTTGTGGTGGAATGTGCATTACTGCCTCACATAATCCTGCAGAATGGAATGCTATTAAATTTGTTGATAAAGAAGGTATGTTTCTAATACCTGAGGTAATGAATCAATACCTTGCTATGATTGATAATGCAATTGAATATGTCGCTTGGAATAAAATTGGCAAAAAAACTGAAGACTACGAAGCATCATGGAGACATATAAATAAAATTTTAAATATCCCTTATCTTGACATTGATAAAATCAGACAAAAGAAATTTAAAGTTGTTCTTGATTCTGTAAACGGAGCAGGGGGAGTAATTTCTCCTATTTTGCTTGCAGAATTAGGCTGTGAATTAATTGAAATAAATAGCGAACCTCACGGATATTTCGCACATACACCGGAACCTTTAAGTAAAAACCTTAAACAAATTGAAGAGGCTGTCAAACAACATAAAGCAGATATCGGCTTTGCAACTGATCCGGATGTTGACAGACTTGCAATTATTGAT
>JALNXV010000092.1 GCA_023230175.1 Candidatus Cloacimonadota bacterium | reverse complement strand
TGAAACATAATATTTTTGTTATCTCTGATGAGATTTATGAAAAATTAGTTTACGATGGAACAGAATTTGTTTCTATTGCCTCAATTTCTAATGAGGTAAAAGAAAATACATTAATTATTAATGGAGTTTCAAAGGTTTATGCAATGACCGGTTGGAGACTCGGCTATTGTGCCGGACCGACTTATGTAGTAAAAGCGGCAAGTAAAATACAAGCTCACGCATCTTCTAATGTGAACTCTATAACTCAAAAAGCTACTGTTACAGCTTTAACTCAAGATGATGGTTCTGTAGAAAAGATGAGACTTGAATTTGAAAAGAGAAAACATTATTTGATAAATGCTTTAAGAGAAATACCAAATGTGACTTGTATGGAACCAAAAGGTGCTTTTTACGCTGTGCCAAATATTGGTTGGTATCTAAGAAATAACACAAAAGATATTAGAAATTCAACCGAGTTATCTTTATATTTATTAGAAAAATGTCATATTGCCGCTGTAGGCGGAGAATCTTTTGGTATGGATGATATTGTAAGATTTTCTTATGCAAATAGTATGGAAAATTTAATTGAAGGCGTAAAAAGATTTAAAGAAGGTTTAAAAAACTTAATATAGAAGAAGATTATGAAGATATTCAAAGAAGAAGTTGATTATAGACGAGAAAGAAACCGTCATTCACGATTTGGGGGATGGTTTGGTTTATTGATTAAAATTGTTATTGTTATTATACTGTATATCGTTATCAAGGGATTTGCAGGGGATAATATAACTAATTTTTTTAATTTTTTTGGTGCTCAATCAACTTCTTCCGAGAATGTTATTATTGAAAAGGACAGATAATGGATTTAGTGATAGTTGGCTCTGTTGCAATCGATGATGTAAAGACGCCTTCAGGGCATAGAGAATATTCAGTTGGCGGCTCTGCTTTATTTGCGTCAATTGCTGCAGCAAAGTTTACAAGTACAGGTATAGTCGGTGTTGTTGGAGAAGATTTCCCGGAAAAAATAGTTGGAGATTTAAAGAAACAACAGATAGATTTAAGTGGTTTGGAAAAAGTCGAAGGTAAAACTTTTAGATGGAAAGGCGAATATTGTGATTTAAATAAAGCTGAAACTAAAGATACCCAGTTAAATGTTTTTGCTGATTTTTGCCCAAAATTGCCTGAAACATATAAAAATGCTAAGTACTTATTTTTAGGAAATATTCATCCTCAACTACAACTTGATGTGATTAATCAATGTAAGGCAGAAATAATCGCTTGCGATACTATGAATTTCTGGATTAATGGTACTCCTGAACTTCTCAATAAAGTGATTAAAAAAGTACAAATACTCTTTATTAATGAGGATGAGATACGCCTCCTTACTAAAAAACAAAATATTTTTGATGCTGCTGATGAAGTTTTAAAACAAGGTCCAAAATTACTGATTATTAAAAGAGGTGAATACGGAGCTATAGCTTATTCTAAAGATTTATTATATTTTTCTCCGGTGTATCCTGTTAGACAAGTAGTCGATCCAACCGGGGCAGGTGACTCTTTTGCCGGAGGTTTTTTAGGCTATATCGTAAAACATAATACTCTCGATAGTAAAATAATAAAACAAGCTATGATTTATGGAACTGTAACTGCTTCTATTAATATAGAATCGTTTAGTTTCGATAGACTTATTTCCACAAATATTGAAGAAATAGAAAACAGAGTTGATTTTTTAAAAAAGATAATCTCTGTAGAATAGGAGAATAAATGGACTATAAAACATCCGGGGTTGATATTCAAGCAGGTGAAAAGGCTGTTCAAAATATAAAGAATATAGTGAAAAAGACATATAATAATAATGTTTTAACTGAACTTGGTTCTTTTGGTGGTTTATATTCTTTAGATTTAAGCAAATGGTCACAACCTGTAATGGTTTCCTCAACTGACGGAGTGGGTACGAAATTAATAGTAGCCCAAAAGGCAAAAGTCTTTAATACTGTCGGTCAAGATTTAGTTAATCACTGCGTAAATGATATCTTGGTACAAGGAGCTCATCCGCAATTTTTTATGGATTATATTGGTTTAGCACAGATGAATACAGATACGATTCAACAAATTATTGAAGGTATGGCAAAGGCTTGTTTAGAAAACGGTATGTCTCTTATTGGTGGAGAAATGGCTGAAATGCCTGGTATCTACCATAATGAAGATTTTGATTTAGTCGGAACAATAATTGGATTAGTTGAGAAAAAGAATGTTATTACCGGGCAGAATATTACAGAAAATGATGTTGTGATAGGTTTCCCTTCAACCGGCTTGCATACAAACGGATATAGTTTAGCTAGAAAAATAATCTTTGAAAAGCTAAACTTAAAAGTAGATGATTACGTTGAGGAAATTTCTTGTAAGGTTTCTGACGCCTTATTAGCAATTCACAGATCATATTATCCAACTTTATGTAAATGGGCAAACCCTGAATTTATTAACGGTATGGCTCATATTACCGGTGGTGGACTAAAAGGAAATATCAAAAGAATTTTACCTGATAATTTATCAGCAAAGATAAAATGTAAAAATTGGGAAACACCAAAGCTTTTTACTTGGCTTATGAAATCAGGTAATATTAAAGTAGACGAAATGTTTAATGCCTTTAATATGGGTGTCGGATTTGTTGTAATAACATCTAAAGAAAAAGCTGAAGATATTATACAAGAAACTGACGGAATGATTATTGGTATTATTACGAAAAGAGAAAGTAATCAACCTGTTATCTTAGATTTTGAATAAAATGAAAGTAAAATTTCTTAAATTTTCAAGTTATATAACATATTATTTAGCATAGAGATATTAACTTTTGAATATTTATTTTGATATTTTTAAGGAAAAAAATTGACAATTCAGTTGATTTATTTATTTTTTAACTGATATGTGGTTAAATCATATTATATACACAGAAACATAGATAGAAATAGATGATTAAGGTAACCTTAATCCAAAAAAATTATCCATAAAGGGAGGATGATGAATGCAAAAGAAACTGCTATTACTTGCGATGTGCATGTTAATAATGAGCGTTTCCCTTTTTGCGCAAACAACAGGTAAGCTCGCCGGTCGAGTTCTTGATGACAAGGGTAATCCGGTAGCCTATGCAAATGTAATTTTGCAAGATACCCAAATTGGTGCACCTACGGATGAACGTGGTCGTTTTATGATTATTAATGTCACTCCGGGTACTTATAATGTAGTTGTAAGTTCTGTAGGTTTTGCTCGTTATGTTTTGGAAAACGTTCGTATTCGAGTTGATGACACAACAACAATCGATGCTAGACTGGTTAGGGAATCAGTTGATATGGAAGAATATAGGGTTGTTGCTAAAGAAGATTTGATTGTTCGTGGTAATACCTCTTCCGGTTCATCAATGGGTTCAGATCAAATTTCTGATATTACAGTAGATGATATTGATGGACTTGTTGCATTGACAGCAGGTGTTAGTCAAAATAGTGAAGGTGAACTTAATATTCGTGGCGGTAGAGCTAATGAAGTAGTTTTCACTGTTGACGGTATGTCAGTTTCAGATCCTGTTGACGGTGGTAGAGCTATGTCAATCGATATGGATGCTATCGCAGAAATGAAAGTTATGACCGGTGGATTTACTGCTGAATTTGGAAATGCACAATCAGGTATGATTAACATTGTAACAAAAGACGGTTCCGATCGTTATGAAGGTAAAATAGAAGGTGTTACTGACCATTTATTTACCGATGGATCAAATAGAGATGAAGTAAAATTTAATCTCGGTGGTCCTGTCCCTATTTATTTTTTAAGTTCCGCATTAAAATCTAAGTTAACCTTTTTCTTGAATGGTGCAGCTTCATGGACTGATAGTCGTTATAGAGAATATTTCCAAGGTTCTCCAAATGACGATTTAGCTTATTTAACTACAGAATATCCTACTTATGATCCTTACGAAAGAAGAGATGAAACATTAGGTTTTGAAATTGGTAACAGGAATTATAATGATTATAGTATGAATTTAAAAACTACTTATCAAATTAATCCATCACAAAAATTAACTTTGGCTGTACGTGGAGATCGTTCATATTATACTCCATTTGCTCACAGTTGGCGTTATGCATTACAACACTACCAAGAAAGTGAAACTGAAAAGCGTCAGTATATGCTTACTTATGATCATGTATTTGATTCTAAAAGAAATCTTCAGTTTAAAGCAAGCTATTATAACGCAATAACAAAACTTAACCCACGTGGCATTACTCAAGATAACTTTATTATTCTAGATGATAGTCCTCAATTTTATGATCCTGAAACAGGAAAATATGGATACTATAGTATTGATTCTGATCGTGATGGTGTTATGGATGTTGGTTATTCTCCCGGTTCTGATTGGGAATATTCAATTTATGGTTTAGTTGAAGGTAGAACAGTTCCCGGCTTCCAAGCTCCAGGTTCAATTTGGGATAACTTTATTGATGATGAGGCTTCTCAGTATAGCCTTAGAACTGATTATGAATATCAAATAAGTCAAGTTGTCGGTATGAAAACCGGATTTGAATTTATTCAACATAATATTAAAAAGAATCAATTATTAAGTTTCTTAGATTTATATCAAGATAGATTCCAATCCTATTTGGATAACAATTGCGATACTCTTCGTACTGTTGTACATCCTGAAACAGGTATTGTGACAAACATCTATTCTGCTGCTGATTACTATGCTGCTGCTGTTGCTTCAAGTGGTACAAGAGATGGTTACAAAGCTACACCAATTCAATTTGCTTATTATTTACAATCAAAAATGGATTGGGAAGGTATGATAGTTAATTTAGGATTACGTATGGATTTATGGCATTTAGGTAAATCTTATGAAATTTTACAAGATGATAATTCATATCGTGAAAGTAAATTTGAATCTTCTGATCAAACTCAAGTTATGATTTCTCCTAGATTAGGTATATCTCATCCTATTTCAGAAAAAGATGTAATTCATTTTGCTTATAATTATCAAAATCAAATACCTCAAATGCAATATATTTTCACTTCACAAGATTCTATTGATGCAATGAGTTCTCCTGGTGTTGTTGTCGGTAATCCCGCTCTTGAACCACAAATTACTGTAACTTATGAAGTTGGTTTACAACACTTAATATCAGAAGATTATAGATTTAATATAACTGCATATTATAAAAATATTTATAATTATGTAAGTACTAAAAGAGTTAACTCAGCTGAAGAAGCATCAGTTTTCTGGTATGAATATATATCTGAAGATTATGGTTCTGCCAGAGGTCTTGACTTAACCTTAGATAGAAGATTATATAATTTTATTTCCGGTTCTGTAACTTATTCATTGTTATGGGCTCTTGGAAATAATTCTAGTACAGTTATTCAAGACGAAGCAACAAATCTACGTGAATATCCTCTTGACTGGGATATTAGACATCAGTTTTCTTTAAATACAACCTTTAGAGTTGCTCGTGGCGAAGAATTTTTAGTTCCATTTACTTCATGGTTTTTACCATTTAGTGATTTCTCAGTTAATTTTGTATATAATATCGCATCAGGAAAACCTTATACCCCAATGGCTAAAGAGGGAAGTACTATGCTTGAAACAAATAGTAAAAGATATCCATATACAACAAATGCAGATCTCTCATTTAATAAAAATTTTGCAGTTGGAAAAAGATCTTATATAAGAGCTTCATTCACAATACAAAATTTATTTAAAAAGAAAAATGTAAATAGTGTCTATGCTAGAACCGGATCTCCATATTATGATGGAGCAGATTTAGAAGAGCCAAATAATCCTGGTTATGTTTTTGAAGAAACTCAGGAAATATATGATTTCTTTACAATGAATCCGGCAAATGTTAACAATAACCGTAGTTATGTATTTGGATTAAGTTTTAATTTCTAATGGAGGTATTTAGAATGAAAAAATCAATTTTACGTGCATTATTAGTGATGTTTATCATTAATATGCTTTTATGTACTGCTTTATTTGCTCAAGAAGTAGATACAATGACAGAAGATAATGAAATAGCTGTTGAAGAAACAGTAGAACCAATAGTTTCAGATGTAGAACAAATGTCTAATTTAGAAACTTTTGCCCGTAGATTAGTTGGTAGTTATTTAGTTAAATTGTTCGTTGAAGGTGGATGGGTAATGTGGCCTATGCTTATCCTTACAATATGGGGTATGGCAATGTGTATTTGGAAAATTGTTGCCCTTTCATACGCTAAAATAAATCTTAATAATTTCTTAAATGAAATTTTACCCCTTATTAAAAATAAAAAATATAAAGAAGCTTCAGAATTAGCTTATAAAACAAGAGGACCTGTAGCTTCTGTTACTCATTCAGCTTTGTTAAAAGCAGACAAGAGTATTGAAGCCGTAGAAAAAGCAATAGAAAATGCCGCTACTATTGAGATGGCTTTTTTAGAAAAAGGTTTTATCAATATTAATACTACAATTAACTTAGCTCCTATGTTTGGTTTCTTCGGAACTATTCTCGGTATGATTGAAGCTTTTGATTCAATCGCAAGAGCAGGTGAAGTTGATCCTACTATCGTTGCTGATGGTATTAAAGTAGCTCTTATTACAACAATGGCAGGTTTGGCAATTGCTATTCCTGTACAATTTATTAATAATGTTTTATTACAGATGGTTGATGGTTTAGTCCTTGATATGCAAAGAGCATCTGATAAGATAATCGAATCTGTAGTAGAGAATCAATAAGGAGGATTTCATGTTTCGTCCTCGAAAGAAAAGAACTATGGGAGGAATCCCAACATCATCAATGTCTGATGTGGCATTTTTGTTGTTAATATTCTTTTTATCGACGACAAAATTTGACATGAAAAATGGTTTAGGTTTAGTTTTACCGGCTGCAAGTACCGAAAGTACACAAAAGGTAAAATTACTTGATGATAACCTAACCAGAATCCTTGTAAACAGAGATGGACAAGTTGCAATTAATAATGAATTAATTTCTTTAGAAGATTTAGAATCTAAAGTAAAGACTATTGTAACCAAAAATCCTGAAATGGTTTTCATGTTAAAAACTGATCGTCAAAGCCGTTATGTGCATATGATTGACGTACTTGACAGATTACGCATTGCAGGTGCTCAAAGAATTAATTTATCAACTAATTAAGGAGAGATTATGGCTAAAATTAAAAAAGGCATTAAGGTAGAAGGTGCAATCCCAACATCTTCAATGTCTGATATAGCATTTCTCTTGTTAATTTTCTTTATCGTATCAACTGTTTTTGTAAAAGAAAGAGGACTACGTGTCGAACTTCCAAGAGCAGAAAGTATAGATAAAATTCCAAGAGCTCATGCTGTAACTGTTTATGTTGACCGAAACGGAACTATCTCTATAGATGATTTTGTAGTTAGTATTCCGCAAATAGAAGGAGTTATGTACACTAAAAAAGAACAGGATTATAATATGATTACCTGTTTTAGAACTGATCAAAACACACAATATGGTGTAATGGCTGATATAATGAATCAAATGAGAAATGCTGATGCTTTACGAGTATCATTTGAAGCAAAACTTAAGGGTAGGTAATTATGCAACAAAAATATATTGACTGGAAAGATATAGCAGCTACTTACTATGATAAATGTTTATCATTAACTATTTTGCTTGCTATGTTTACATTTATGGTATTCCCTGAAGTTAAGACAACTACAATAAGATCTACAGAAAAAGTATTGGAAACAATTGAGATTTTGCCTGAAATTCAAGAAAAGATTAAACCACCTGAAGAAGTTGCAAAACCTATTGTAAATATTGAAATTGTAGATGATACCGGTGATGATAGTGATGATGAAATTGAAGTAATTACAACTATCGAAATTACAACATTAGATCCATTGACTGATATCGCTCCTCCTCCGACAGCCGGACAAACTCCTCGTTTCGTTGTTTATGAGGACGCACCGGTTATTACAAAAAGAGTTCCACCTGTATATCCTGAATTCGCCAGAAAATCAAAGATTCAAGGATCTGTTGTTCTTGATATTGAGATTTTATCTGATGGTTCTATTGGAGCTATTGAAGTCTTTAAGTCTTTGATGCCCGGACCCGGTGGTTTTGATGAAGCAGCTATTACTGCTGTAAGACAATGGAAATTCCAACCTGCTAAGAGTGGTGGGAAACCAGTTGGCTGTTGGATAAAACAATCAATTGTATTTGAACTTTCAAATTAAATGAATCTGGAGGATAAATTATGAAATTTTATAAGTCATCGCTGTTATGGCTTACTCTGATTTTCTTGCTTATGACTTCATTATTATCTGCTGCAATGATAGAAGGCGAACAAGGTTTTTCTAAAAAACTTGACCTTGACCAATATCATAACGTAGGTAATATATGGTTACGAGTAAGTAATTATGGTTTTTTTGGTTCTGGTAGTGCTATAACACCGCCATGGCCATCACTTGAATATCCCGGTGGTAGTGGCATAGATTATCTATTCCAGGGAGCACTATGGTTTGGTGCCAAGAAAATTCGTAAAAGTGAAAGTACCGGAGAAAAATTCTATTGGAAACATTGGCCTCCGCAAGATGATGATGATTATGTATTAGAATCAGATTCTTCTGGTCATTCCGGTAGAGTAGTTTTAGATACTTTAGTTACGGTAGGTTTTGATGGTGATAAATCATTATATGAATTTTTGCCTGCTTATAACCCATTAGAATATACTACTGTAGATAATTTTGGTCTTTTTAATCCTGAAGATAAGTTGATTACCCAATCGACAAGAAATGGTAAACGTGGTGTTGATGATGATGGTGACGGACTTATTGATGAAGATCCGATTGGTCATAATTTCCCATTTAGAAATGCAGATGAGCTACCAAGTGAATTTGAAATTTTTGCGGGTCAGTTTATACATCAAGTAGGTTCAGATGGAACTACTGCTATAATGTCTAAACCTGAAATTTGGTTTCCTCAAGGTTTCCAAGATTTAAGTTATATCGATCCTGAAAATAAATATCTCTTTACTGAAGAATATGATGATGATCATGATGGGCTTAAAGATGAAGATGGTGCACCTGTTTCTGAACAAGATTATATTTCGTATTATTATGATTATAGTCCTTTTGGTTCAACAGGAGAAAGAGATTATGGAAGTTCTAATACTACAAATAAACACATTCCTTTAAATGTACGTGTGCGTCAAATGAGTTATCAATGGTCTTATGATTATATTAAAAATTTAGTATATGTCGAGTTTAATATTACTAATATGAATCCTCGAGATACTTTGTATGATTGTACAATGGGTATTTATATGGATGCAGATGTAGGACCTCAATCTTATGACTCAAATGCGAGAGCAAGTGAAGATAAATCCGGTTATGTAAGAGGCGAAGGATATGAATTTGCCTTTACTTTTGATGCTGATTTTGATGGTGGATTAACTCCGGGATATCTTGGTGCAAGAGTTTGTACTCCTAATCCTGATTCATTAAAATTTGCTTGTTGGTATTGGAAAGTTGGTGATGGACCTGATGATTTTAAACCACAAAATTATACTAATTTAGGTTCAAGAAAGACAGCTAATGAAAAATATTGGCTTTTAACAGGCGAGAATCCAAATGTGTCAAAATTTGAATCATTAAGAAAAGATGAATATGAACAACCAAATGATCCCTTGTTTATTCAAAGTCAAGCATTAGATACAAGATTCTTGTTTGCTTTTTATGGAGATCAAAATGGTTTTGATGATCCAACTAGTGAATCATGGAATCTTGAACCTAACAAAACAATGAAGATTGTTATAGCTTTATTCCCGGGAGATACTATTGATGATTTAAAAGCTTCAGCTTTATGGGCAAAACAAATCTATGGTACATCTCAATCATTAGAGAACGTTGTTTTACCTGATACATTCCCTCATTATGAACCACCTGAGCCACCGGAATTCCCACGTATGTATACAGAATTAAAAGAACATCAAACAAATGTCATTAGTGCTGATATATATTGGGATAATCGTTCAGAATATACTGTAGATTATATTACTGTACAAAATAGTACAATGGGTTGGAATACAAGAAGTACTTTTAGTAGTGATAGAACTCCTTATGATGCAGCAGGATGGCCTGATGATGTTAATAATCCGTTATATGTACCATTAAAGTTTAGACCAATTGATGTTGGCGGTGAAGGAGAAATTAATGAAAATGCGACAATAAATCCTTATCAAGCATGGAGATTAAGGCATGATTTCCAAGGATATTCTGTATGGAGTAGATTTGGAAGAGGTGATTCAGACGGATGGGTTCTTAGAGACAAATGGGATAAAATAGATACCGAAATTGATCATATTGATTATTTTGTAAATAGCAATGTATCTGATCCTGAATATCAATATGAAGATATGGGTGGTGACTTAGGATATGATAAAGGATTAGCTAATAAAGTAGATTTCGAAATTACTGATGATGGTAAATTCTTAGGAACTGTAATTAATTGGGATAGTCAAGAAATTGATTATACCGGATATTATTTCTTAGATGTAGATTATTTACCTGTTGAAATTTCAGCAGCAAATTTATCAATATTTAATGAAATAAATACCAAATACGGTTTTTATGGTAAACCTTTATATAACAAAAAAACACACAATGAAATTATTGCTGAAGGTGGAATTCATTCTGTACCAACCGGCTCATTTTTAACTGATCAACAAAAAGCTGAAAATCAATTAAAATTCAAACATCCA
>JALNXV010000091.1 GCA_023230175.1 Candidatus Cloacimonadota bacterium | reverse complement strand
AATACCGATTGCAGGGCACATGCAATTCGCTTCACTTCAGGTCTTGTCATTCCCCAAGATACAGACATCCTGATCAATGCCACTTCTATTGGCCTTGCACCCGCTTCGGACAAGCGTCCTGACATTGATTTTGATTCGATCAAGAAGGGGATGGTTGTCTCTGATGTCGTTTTCTGTCCAGCAGATTCGCTGTTTCTCAAGGCAACCCGTGAAAGAGGAGCTGTATGCGTCAATGGACTTGGAATGCTTGTATGCCAGGGAGTACTAGCCTTTGAGCTCTGGACGGGCATCAAAGCACCACAGACAGTGATGGCTGAAACCCTTGCAAAAGAGATGAACTGAAAGCTATTTCATGCCTTTGAATAGAAATATTTCCAAAAACTTCGATTATGTACCATTCTAAATTCCTCGCCTGAACACCAAATCAAATGTGGTCTGCATAATCCTTACGAAATTGCTTGACAGCTGAAAAAACCGATGCTAGCCTTAATTATAAGTTGTTTTAAGTTTTTTTAATGGCAATGTGATAACGGTAACATACTTTGGAGGTGTTTATGGCTTATGGTAAGAAAGTTTGGGTATTCCCCGATGCAGAGCTTCCGCCTAAAGGGGTCAATCTAATCCCTGGACACGAATCCATCATCATTACAAATACAGGAATGACAAAAGCAAAAATCAAAGTGACTTTGTTCTTCACTGAAAAAGAGCCTGTTTCATTCTTTTCCGAAGTTGGAGCCCAAAGGGTTCGATGCCTGAGAACGAATCAGAAAAAGGATTTCGGAGATAATATTCCTGAAATAGGCGAGCAGTATGCGATTATGCTTGAAAGCGATGTTCCAGTAGTTGCTCAGTATGGAAGGGCAGAACCTAGAGAAGTCAATTTCTATACTACACCAGGATACTGTGAGTGATTGTTTTTTGAAAAGGAGGTTTTCAATGCAGTTGATTGATATGTTTTTTGATGAGATAGAAGATGCCAAGAAGAGAAAAGTCCCTTTTATCATCCCAATCGGGACAATAGAATATCATGCGCATCACATGTCATGCGGAACTGACACAATGGTTGTAATGGGCTGCCTCAGAGAACTTGAGAAGGAGAAGGAAATCATTGTCTGTCCGCCTGTTTGGTATGGTGTTGCTTCTTATGCTGTCGGCGGCCCGGAGACCGGGACAATTCAGGTTGATGAAGATTCATATGGCAACTATATTTATTGCATCGTTAAATCCTTGATATATGGTGGTGTAAAGAATCTTTATCTGATTCCTCATCATCAGACTGAAGAAGCAGGTCTCATGCCAATGACCATCGCCTGCCATAAGGCAGCGAAGAAAGTTACCATGGAATTCATGGAAGACACCAGGGGCAAAGGATGGTGGGGAAGTGACAGCTACAAGGATTATTATTCAAACCTTGGAAGCGGTGATGATCCATTCTCGTATGTCAAGGTGATTCCATTGATCGGCAAGGATGCACAGCATAAGTGCGGCGGTTTTGATCATGCTGGAAAATGGGAAACATCTTTGATGCTTGGTACTTATCCTGAGAATGTTGATCTTTCCCGTTGCAATAGGAATACTGAATGGTTTGCTCAAAGTGCAAAGGAAGCTACAGTTGCCAATGGAAAGCATATGGTTGAGTGTACATTGGAATGGCTGAGAGATCAAATTAAGTAAAGGATTGTTTATGCATTGCAGTTTCTATCATCGTATTAGTTGCTTTTCAGAAAAGTTAATCAATGGTGGGGCGGTTTGCATAGAACCTTTTATATTTGAATGCAATTTGTGTTAACGTTAACACAAATAACATAAAGATCCAGCGTTGCTGGAAAAAAGGAGTAGAAAATGAAAAAGTTTGTAGCAGTAGTGCTCATTCTTGGGCTCGTTGCCGGTTCTGTATTTGCAAATGGAACAACAGAAGCTGTGAACACAAAGGAAACAAAGATTGGAGTAAGCATCATGGAGCTTTCTGCTTATACATGGTACTTAGGAGTAGAGGATGGATGCAAACAGTGGGCTGCTGATCATCCGGATGCCGGTTTTGTTTTCCAGTTTGAGGATTCGAGATCTGATGTATCGACGATGCTCAACAACATCGATTCATTGGTGACCTGGGGAGCAAAGGCAATAATTCTCTTCCCAGCTGATGCTTCTTCTGCAATTCCAACAATGAAGCAGTATGTGAAGCAGGGAATTCCATTTGTCATCGGCGATTATGCCCAGACAACGAAAAGCGATGCGGACATCGTCTGGTCTACATTCGTAGGACATAACATGAGAGCTCTTGGCGAAAAAGCCGGTGCTGTTGCTGTTGATTATCTGAAGACAACAGGAAAGACTGCTCCTGTTTGCTTGTTCATAAGCAGACCGACTTCAGGGCAAGTTTCCGTTGATAGATTCGAAGGTTTCAGAGACACTATTCTTGCAGCTTTCCCGAAAGCAAAGATCATTGAGGAAGGCGATGTAGGGGCAGGATCAAGAGATTCTTCACAGACTCTGATGGAAAACGTGCTTCAGAGAGAGTCTGTCATCGATGTGGTATGCGGACATAACGATGCCGAAGTAGTTGGTGCGTACAATGCCGCAGTTGCCGCCAACAGGAATGAGATCAAATTCATTGGAATCGCTGGAGACAAGGATGTTCTTGGATATGTTACCAATGGAAATGCAATGTGGCTTGGCGAAGTTCTTCAGAATCCAGTTGATCTTGGATACCAGGCAACAGAAGCAATCTATGAGACTTATGTCGAGAAGAAAGAACTTCCGAAGGTATGGAATCTTCCTGAACCAGAAGCTATCACACCGGCAAATGTAACTGAGTATGACTGGCAGACCTGGTCCTGGCTGTAGAGTATTTGAAATGAATTTTGCCAGGTCTGTTTCAGACCTGGCAGCTTTTGAGTGGATTATTAGGTAGTATATGATTAATTTGTTGCCGGAGCCCAAGAAATGCATCGACATGAATGGCTCTTCAAGAGAATTCTCAAAAATACGGATTGATTCCGACAGCAGTGAGATCAGGCATCTTGCAGAACTCAGATTCTGGAATTATCCAGAAATTCTTACAGATGCCTCAGATGCATATAAGGTTGAAGTAAGAAAAGGCCTTGATCTGGATGAATCGAATCAACCTGATCTTTTCCGAAAACAGGGTTATTCATTGAAGATCGATAATGATTCTTCTACAATCACTTACGATGAGAAATCAGGTCTGATAAATGGTCTAACTTCATTGAAGATGCTTCTTCAGAAAAACTGTGATGCTTATCATCTGCCGCTTTGCTGCATTACAGATTGGCCGGCTTTAGAGGTCAGAGCGGTTGCTCCGACTTTTTCATGGTATGCAGGCTATGGCCGGTTTGGATTCGATAGTCAGCTATGGGGACTGGAAGAGTGGGTCCAGTTCATGAACATTAGCCTTGACAATAAAATCAACCAGTTCAATATGGTCATGTATGGGTATTGGCCGTTTGAGCTTGAAGAATACCCGGAAACAGTATTCAGGAATGTGCCGATTCAGATCTGGAATGCAGAGAACAGACGATGGCTTACCGTTCATTATACCCATCCGAATATTGAAAAGCCTTATCTTGACAAGCTCATTGCCATAGGGCATGAACAGAATTTCCATTTCTTTGCTTATGTTGGATTGAATTCCTATAATGGTGCCTATTCAATAAAGCATCCAGAAGCAAGGATGAAGCCTCCTAAGTCAGGGAAGTTCCTTAATGATTTTGATTCTCTTTGCCTTAGCAACAAGGAGAATGTTGCTTATATCATCAAATCGATGGAGAAAATTGCCGAACTCGGTTTCGATGGTTATACACTGGAGGAGAGCGAAGAGGGGTTCTGGTTCTGCGAATGTGATGAATGCAAGAAAAGATGGCATCAAGGAAAGACTCCAGTTGAAGCAAAGCATGCTGCAAACATCTGGCTATTGAATCTGATATGGACTGCTGTAAAGAAGATCAATCCGAACCTCGTGCTTGGAATCAGAGCTTTCAGGCAGCCTCCATTGGAAAAGGATCCGGCATTCCTGGAAGAATGCGTCAAGACAATGCCCGAGGGAGTGAATCTCTTCTGGGCGCCTGGCCTTTATGTTCCAGAAAATGAATTTGCTAAATGGGTTAAAGCGTTTGGAAAGGATCATATCTGGGGAAGAGATACAGAATCAAATTCGATTACTTCCACGATGGGAAGGCTTTTCAGGACTTTCAAGTCGAATATGATCCGCTATGAAGATGAACCTAATGAGCAGGTAATTGAAACAGACATAAGACAGCACATGGGAAGCGTTGACATGCATGTTCATGGAATCAATGGATTCATGTTTGAATGGTTCGGTCTTTTCATGCATGAATTTGCTCATGGTAATTACGGATGGGGTTCGAAAATGGATCCTGAGGTCTTTTTCAAGCGTGCTTGTGACCTGAACTTCGGTGATCTCGGAGATGATGTTCTTTATGTAATCAAGAACATCCTTACGATTCATGAAAGCCAGATGCCTTTCTATCAGGTTCCTTTCCCATTTCAGAAAAACAAGATCAAGGATTCGGATATTCCTGCGATAGAGGCTGCAAAGGCCAATCATCCGCACATGATGGAATTGATCGAAAAAATCCGTAAGCGCTGCTATGACGATGAAAGCATGCGTTGCTGGCTTCCTCATTTTGATAAGATTGCAAATGCAGAAAGACGCAATGATGTGATCTATGACATGGTGCTGGCTTCCTTGAGGTATGAGGATGAAAACGATCCTGTCAAGAAGGCCATGATCCTAAAGGAAATTCTTTATTACAATGAAAAAGATTTTGATATTGCAAAGGAGATGTTTTTTGATGTGAATCCTGTGGGGGAAACTGGAGTTAGAAGCTGCATGTTCCCTTACCATGAGATTAAAAGGGAGATTTACAATTTGAGGCATCCGGATAAACCCGATAAAGATGTTATCTGTTCCGGTGTTGAAGCATTAGGATGGCTTTGGTTGTAACAAAAACAGGAGATGGAGATGAGTGCAGAAAAATTAATAGAATTGAAGAAATGCACAATGGATTTCCCGGGCGTCAGAGCTCTCGATCATGTTGATTTCACTTTGATTTCAGGTGAATGTCATGGTCTGGTAGGTGAGAATGGTGCTGGAAAATCTACGCTTTCAAAGTGCATAATCGGCGACAATCATATGACCGAAGGAGAATTGTTTGTCCTAGGCAAAAAGATAAATATCCCAAGTTATTCTGTCAGGGAATCTCAGAAGCTTGGAATTGCTATTGTTCATCAGGAATTCCAGCTTATGAATGATCTTTCAGGTCTTGAGAATATTTTCATCGGCAGATACGAAACAAAAGGATTGTTTGTAGATTGGAAAGCGCTTGAGAAACGTGGCAAGGAGATCATGGAGTTCCTTGAGTGCGATATCGATCTGAGCATTCCAGTTAAGAGACTGAGAACTGCTGAAAAGCAGATTGTTCAGCTTGCAAAAGCAATCCTGGATAATCCAAAAGTCTTGATACTTGATGAGCTTACTGCTGTTCTACAGGAGCGTGATATCAAGAACATATTCCGTATCATCAAACTCCTAAAGGGAAAAGGAATGGGAATCATCTATATTTCCCATCGTTTGGATGAGATTTTCCAATGCTGTGATTCATATACAGTTCTCTGCGATGGAAAATACATAAGCAGCGGTCTTGTAAAGGATATTGACAAGAACGAACTGATCAAGATGATCATCGGAAGAGAACTAAAGAATGTTTATCCCCCAAAGGAAACGAAACTTGGTGAAACTATTCTTGAAGTAAAGCATCTGACTGCGCCAAAGGCCTTCAATGACATTTCATTCGATGTCAAGGCTGGAGAAGTGGTTGGAATCGCCGGATTGCTTGGAGCAGGCAAGACGGAACTCCTTCATGCTATCATGGGCAACCATAAGATAGATTCCGGCCAGATCATCTACAAGGGGAAAGAAGTTCATATCAGGAATCCACGTGAGGCAGTGAGGCTTGGTTTTGGAATCGTACCGGATGAGCGAAGGATGCTTGGATTGAACATGCAGTTCGATATCAAGGACAATACTACGCTTCCTTCAATTGACAATTTCACTAAGAATACAATCTTCATTGATCATGAGAAAGCAGCCAAAGCCGCTTTTGAAGAGAATGAAAAGCTCAATCTGAAGTACACATCTCTCTGGGATTCGGTGAAGAAGCTTTCTGGAGGCAACCAGCAGAAAATTGTTGTTGCCAAATGGATGCTCAGAAACTGCGACGTATTTCTTCTTGATGAACCTACAAGAGGCATAGATATTGGAGCCAAGTTTGAAATCTATACCCTTATTCATAACCTTGCTGAGCAAGCCAAGGCTGTTGTCCTTGTTTCGCCTGAATTGGATGAATTGATCGGGCTTTGCAACCGCGTGTACATCATGTTCGAAGGGAAGATGATGGGAATGGTGCTGGGCAAGGACATCAATCAGGAAACAATTATTACGAATCTATTAGGAGAAAAATAAAATGAGTGGATTTGATGAAAAAAACAAACGTTTCAGAGGTGGTTTCAAGTCATTCTTCAGTGAGTGGATGATCTTATTCCTCTTTATCTTCTTGGTGATTATTTGCTGTATCTGTTCACCTAAATTCAGGACGACCAATAATATAATGAACGTTCTGCGTCAGGCTTCATTCATTTCAATCATAGCTATGGGCGAGTTCTTCGTCATTCTAACAGGAAACATGGATATGTCCATTACTTCGACTATAGGAATGACATCGATCTTCTTCTCAGGTTTTGTAGTGAACAATGGAATGCCGATGTGGCTTGCAATTGTAATTGTTTTTGCAATTTCAACGCTTATGGGAGCAATCAATGGAGTGCTGACTGTTTATGGTAAAGTTCCTTCTTTCATTTCTACGCTTGTAGTAATGAATATCATGAAGGGAATTTATTTCATTTATTCAAAGGGATTACCGATCTCAGGACTTCCTGACAGCTTCAATTTCTTCGGTGCTGGATATGTTGGATTCATCCCATTCCCAGTGATCCTGATGATTATTGTAGGTGTCATCTTGTATTTCCTTACTCAACATACTCCGTTGGGACGCTCCTTCTATGCAATAGGCGGAAACATGGAAGCGGCAAAGCTTTCTGGTGTTAATGTCAAGTTCGTCGGAGTCCTTGCATTCGTTATCTGTGCTTGGCTTTCTTCTCTTGGTGCTCTTGGACTGACTGCAAAGACTCTAAGCGGAAACGTCATGATCGGAGAAAACTTGCTGTTCGATGTCATGACGATTGTTGTTCTTGGCGGAACTTCTCTCGCTGGAGGAAGAGGAAAGATTGTTGGAGTAATCATTGGAGCTCTGTTCCTTCAGGTGATTTCAAATATCATGGTTCTTCTTTCTATCAACACCTATTGGCAGTGGGTAGTGAAGGGAATCATTCTTATCATAGTTGTAGTCATCGATTCGAATACAAAGCGGGATTAGAAATGAAGATAAGAAGATTCGGACAGGTAGGCACTTTGAAGGAAGATAAAATTGCAGAGTATACTAAACTGCATTCGGCAGTCTGGCCAGGTGTGCTGAAGACCATTAATGAATGCAATTTGAGGAATTACTCAATCTATATCAAGGGAAATCAGGTATTTGCATATTTTGAATATACAGGAACTGATTATGACCTTGATATGGTGAAAATGGGCAATGATCCGGTCACTATTGAATGGTGGAAGCATACTAAGCCTTGTTTTGAAGGTTTTGATAAGGGTTCATTTTATGAAGATATGGATGAAATATTCCATTTCGATTAAGTAATTGTTCTATAGGAGGAGCAATATGTTTGGAGAGATTAGGATTCCAGATTCTGAATTCAAGGAAAGAGTTCAGAAGGCAGCAGCGATACTCAGAAGGGAAAAGCTTGATGCTTTGATTGTCAATTCGGGAGAGGCTGATTATGCTAATGTCAGATACTTCTCTGATTACTGGCCGCTTTTCGAGCGTGCCGGAGTTGCGATTTCAGCAGTCGGCGATGCTGCTCTGATGGTCGGTCCGGAAAGCGCTAAGTACGGTGCTGACAGGAGCAAAATCGAAAAGGTATTCGTGCTGAAGGATTACCGCGAAGGCGCAGATCCTGCTTATCCGGAGCTGAATGCAAGTTCATTCAACGATGTGTTCAAAGCAATCGGCGTTCATGGAAAGAAGATCAGAATCGGAATTGCAAGCACTCTGGACACGACACTAACAGAGTATGAAGGCATCAAGGCAGCTTTCCCTGAAGCCGAGATCGTGAAGGCAAATCCGATAATGGTAGAGATGCGGCAGATCAAGAGCGAGAACGAGCTTGCCTGTCTCAGGGAAGGCTACAGGATTGCAGAGCTTGCAACCCAGCAGGTCATCAAAGAGATCAAGCCTGGCATGACTGAGCTCCAGATGGTCGGCGTTGCCCAGCGTGTGGTCTATGAGAACGGTGCGGAATACGAAGGTCTCCCGATGTACGTTTTCAGCGAAGCTTCGACTCGCCATGCTATTTCTAGATCAAGTTATAGGCAGTTCCAGAAGGGCGATATTGTTCAGTTGAATCTTTCAGCGAAGATCGATGGCTATAGCGCAGCTCTCGGGTATCCGATCATTCTTGGAAAGCTGGAAGGCAAGAGAAGGGATGTGGTTCTGTTCTGCAGGGATGCTCATTTCTGGTCAGAGAAGCAGGTGAAGGCCGGAGTGATGGCATGCGACATTGCAAAGAACTTCTACAAGTACTTCTGCGACAACGGATACAAGGACAATTATGTCTATGGGCCGCTTCATGGGACAGGAATGATCGAGGTAGAGTCTCCATGGTGCGAGACTTCATCGAATTACCCTCTGCAGCCAAACATGACGTTCAACGTGGATACTTTCATCTCCGGCGATACATTCGGATGCCGCTGGGAAAAGGGAATTGCAGTTACGAAGGATGGATGCCAGGTGATGTCGCCTGAGATCGGAAAGCTTTACGAACTGGAGTTCTAGAAGCTGTAAAAAACTAGATAGGGTTTTATTCGGGTCTGTTTAGGCAGACCCGTTTTGTAATTCAGAGAATCAAGTAGTCTGTCCCTGTGCGAATTCTACATCAAGAACCTTGCTGCCTTCTTTCTGCCCATGTTCAATGAAATCAATGAGCATTTCCGCTGAAAGCTGTCCCATGATGTATCTCTGCTGCTTGATTGTGGTTATCTGGGGATAGATCATCGAAGTCATATCCAGTCCATCGTGACCGGCAATTGCAAGTTCTTCAGGAATTTCAATTCCGAACTGCAATGCTTTGCTGAGAACTCCCAAAGCCAGAATATCAGATTCGCAATAAACAGCAGTAGGTCTTTCTTCAATCGGTATTGTCTGCCAATGACGTACGAAATCCTGGGCAAGGCTGAATCCCATTGAAGATTCAACGCATCCATCAAAGAACATTTTGTAAGCAATTCCAGATTCATCAAGTGCATCTTCGTAGCCCATTGTTCGATCAATCCAGGTTCTACGCTTGAATGAGTCCTGAAAAGATAGGTTCTTCATGCTGTTGTTTTTGTACGTAGGTCCTTTCAAGCATGCAATTCTCTTATGTCCTTTTGAAATGAGATGGCTTGTTGCAAGCTTGGCTCCTTTCCTATCATTTCCTCGGATTGAGAAGACTCTTTCCAGATCGGTTTCATTTTCTAGCATGACGATTTTCATGCCAAGAGAAAGGAGGTTGTCGACTTCTTCCTGCTTTATATCAAGATCATGGAAGATTACGCCATCAATCTGCCTGTCGCCGATCATTCTGATCTGGCTGTTCAGGATCTGCTGATTTGTTGCATCGCAGATGATGAAAGAAAAGTTGTGCTTCAAGCAGGTTTCAGCAATGCCTTTGCTGACTTTGTTGTAGAAAGGGTCTGAAATGTCTGAAACTATGTAGGCAAGGATGTTTGTTCTCCTGGTTACAAGGCTTTTCGCAACCATATTTGGGCGGTAATCAAGTTGCATGATTGCTTTCTGAATTTTTTCTCTGGTATCCTGCTTGACATAACCGCTGTCATTGATGACGCGGGAAACAGTCATTGCCGAGACGCCTGCAATTTTTGCAACATCACCAATAGTACTCATTTCTTTCCCTGATTTGAATTATATAGCAAAACCTGCTGCATATGCAATTAACTATCAGAATAGAAAAATGTTTGATTCCAACTAGCTTAGAAAGCTTTCGGGAAACTTTTCCATCATTTCTCTTAATTAACATAACTGAAACATTCTTCAAATTCTCCTGCAACAAGAGAAGGCCATCATGCATGTATAATTTGCCGGATGGAATAAATGATATAGAGGATGCTTGCACCTATGAGGATCAAGGCGCAGATCCTGCAGCTGCACCTTTCCTTGTTGCTTTCCGATCCAAGAAGTGCGAAGATGCGTGCAAGCACAAGTGCGAATGTGTAGAATGCACTGACTGCAATGAAGAATGAGCTTGAGATTATTGAAAGAACGATCTTTCCGATTCCTATTGCCATGTTGATGAGCAATGATGCTCCCGCAATGCGCAATGTCCATGTTGATCCCAGGTATTTGAGTGCTTTTGCCAATCGTCTTTTGCTGTTCATGCAAGCATTATTGCATATCAATGTTTCAATTTTGTTTCTGAAAATGGCTTATTTGTTTTTGGACAATCCTTTGTTCTTCGCCAGAGTGCAAGATGTTACTGTTCACACCCTAGCCAACAGAATTAAAGCCTTTCAAATCCGTTTCTGTGATCCGCATTAACTCGTACACTTTGGGGCGCAGTAT
>JALNXV010000090.1 GCA_023230175.1 Candidatus Cloacimonadota bacterium | reverse complement strand
GGTCGTACTAAGGCATATAATGTATATTGTGCGACTTATCAGTTATGCTAATATTAGACAAAAATATAAATATAATATTAATGTTATTAAAAAGCTATTGACTAAGTGCTATTGTTTGTGTCGTTGTATAGCATTTGAGTCAATCAGTGATGTCCTAACAGAGACTAAAAACAGCGAACTGCCAGCTACTTACTATTTATTGGTGTTTATCCGTTTCGGCCAAGCAACCAAGCAAAACACCAAAGCTTTTCTACATTTTCTTATACATAGTCAGAGGTGCTAACATTAGCCAAATACCTTGTAATAAAGCTTATGACATGGTTATATAATTTTCCTAATCTTAGCGTTAAATATAATTGATTTTATTAGTGATTAGTTATAAACTTAAATTAAGATTTAGATATATATGGACGAATTGCGCGATAAATTATTAGAAAGTGTTTTAGAAGTGGCGATTCAAGAGGAAGTGAAGCCGCTTGCTTTTGAAATTCCCGCCAATTTTTATCAAATTCCAGACAATGTAATTAATTTAGTTTCGATATACATGACCGCAATCATTAATTATAAAAGATATTTTGGAGAAAATGCCGGCAAAGAAGTGGTAGAAGTAAAGACATTGATAATAAATACTAAAAAAATGTTTAGTCCAGAGACTAAAAATAATGATAATCTTTGGAGACAACACTGTGCCGCATCAGTTAGGGAAATAGTTTGTTTCGTGCAACCAAGTGATTACAACAAAGCTATTAAATGCATACCAGATTGCTCAGACCCTAGGGTTGAAAAGCAATTTTCATCAATTAGCGATATATACACATATTTGTCAGACATTGTTCATTTTGTGTCTGGACCAAGAAGAGGCTATGCCCAAAAAATCTTACCAGAAAGAAGAATTAATGAGATGAAAGAAGTAGATTTTTTACAAAATGAAGATGTTATTTTTGAGGAAATTTGTATTCAATTAATCTATAAGCTCCACGAAATATTTATTAAATATTGTGTCAGTGAACAAATATGAACCAAATAGATTTGCACAATAGAATAGATCAATTATTTAAAAATGGCCCCGACAATACGCAGGTGCCTGACTTTATTTCTATTATAGGGATAAATGAAGATGCAAAAAGATACTTCTTTTTGAAAGCTGATGAATCATGGCTCGATTGGCTTTGGAAGAATGGATTATTAAATGCAATAAAATCAAAAAAGTTGGACGGATCTCCATATCGAATGCCAGAATTAGATTATTTAGCATCTGTATCGGAAAAGATTCCCGATCAAGTGACTGACATAATTCTTGAAATTGGCTCTGAACCAAATAATTTTAATATAGAAGTTATCAGTAGGTTCTTATGGATTTCTAGCTCTTTGCCGGGAGAACAAATATCAAGGTTAGTCCCAAAAATTAAATCTGAGAATTGGGTCAGGTTGATGAACAAAAGTAATAACTGGGGTTTCGAATATGAAAAAATGATTGAAAAGCTTATTTCTATTGGTGATTATAACAACCTACTGTCCTTAGTTGATGTGATTTTGTCGACTAGAACTAAAAAAGAAATACACGAAATGTCGAATGGTTACACTTCTGATAATCCATTTTACTTTAATGATTTAGGACAGATAAAATTATTTAAAATATTCTCAGAAGTACCAGAACAATACGCTGAGCAGGCCCTGGAGCTAGCATCAATAAAAATGAAGGAAGTAATATTATTAGCTGACAAGGAGTCGGAAACTGAAATCTTTGATGTTAGTGAGCAATTTTTCTTATTTGATGTCGATTTCTATGATTTAGATGTTGACAGTGGGCATCATCATTCTCAACGAGATGATATTCGTGATTTGGCGGCCGTAATAAAAAAATTATCTGAAAGAGTTATTGGGACGAAGTGTAGCGAGGAGTCTAATGCGTTAAGACTATATAGTAAATATATTAACTCACTGCCGTTAAGTCGCTCAATGTGGCGCTTGAGACTGTTTGTGGTTAGTTTGTGTCCACAAGCATTTAAAGAGTTGATAAAAGAATATCTGTTTAAAGTATTTAACTATGAAAAATCATTAGAGCTTGTTTCTGGAGCGGAATATGAACAATTACTAAAAAAATGTTTTAGCGTCTTAGAAAGTGATGATCAGAAGGAATATATAAAACAAGTTTTAACTTTTTTTGGAAATCCTAAAAAAGAAAAGTTTTACAAGGCCCATGGTCTTGATATTCTATCATGTATAAAAAGCTATCTTGATTCTGCTAAAATTGCTGAATATGAACAAATATTTGGTGCAAAAATTCAAGATAATCACAAACCACAGCCAAGTATTAGTAGAGTAACTAGTGGATTTATCTCATCAAAAGCCCCAATTGATTTAGCCACCTTAAAGTCTATAAAAGTTGAAGATATACCAGGCAAATTAAAAAATGATTGGAATCCACAAAAATTATACGAGATGGATACGGTTAAGGATTTTTTAAATCCTTTAAACGCTGAAGGAATGGGCATGATAATGCAACAAGATCTTGTGGAAAGATTTCCTGATTATGTTAAAAATGCCAATTTATTTTTTGATCGCAATAATTTAGATTCGCATTATACCTACTCCTTTTTGCAGGGTATTTATAATATTTTGAGAGAAAATAAATATCCGACTGGAGTTGATTATTTCAATCTTATAGCTCTTCTTGAAAGTCTTGTTGCATCAGACATGTCTAATAAGTTTGTAATAGAAAAAAGAGATAGGGATATTTATAACGCTTGGCTCGCCAACTGGAATGCTGTATTTAGTTCAGCCGCCGATGTTTTAAAAGAATTATTGGGCGAAAATAAAAATGAGGAATTAATAAACTTTCCAGAATTTAGAGATAAGCTATTGGTTATTATTAAAGATTTGATATTATTTCCGGACCCTGATTTAGAAGATAATACACGAGAAAATGGTGCTGACCCATTTGGCACAGCTATTAATTCTGTTAGAGGGAAAGCCTTCCAGGCTTTAATATTTTTTGCCCAAAAAGAAGACACTAAATTTAATAAAACAGATAAGGTAAAAATATCAACTGACGTCAAAAAGTTGTATGAAGATTTATTGGAAGGCGAAAATACTTACGCTGTTATGTTTGAATATGGTCACTATTTGGCTAACTTTTATTATAGGGACAGAGATTGGATTAAGGGATTGCTTAATAAAATATTTCCGTCAGATACTGATAAGCATGATTTATTAATAGCTTCTCTTGAGGGTCATTTTTGCAATAGTCTTTACGGAGAGTTATTTACAGACTTGAGTGGTGTTTATGAAATAGCAATTAAGATGACACCTGATAGATACACCAAGCGTCGTTACTTTAAAGATATTGACGAAGGATTGGCTACCCACATTGCCTTGGCTTTTGCTTATTTCCCAACATTTGACTTTGAACATCCATTGTATAAATTATTTTGGTCAACGCCAAACACAAAACGACAAAAAGAATTTATATCATTTATAGGTCGTAGTATTATTTCAAAAGAAAAAGCTAAAGATTTTATTGCTAAAAATAAAATAGATATTGAAAGGTTGAAGGGCTTTTGGGATTGGGCTATTAATAATATTGCCGACCAAGAAGTGTTGTCTGGTTTTGGATTTTGGATGAATACAAAAGAGGGTGTTTTAGATAAAGTCTGGGTGTCTGAACGCGCCTACAAGACGCTAGAGAAGAGTCAGGGAAAACTAGATTGGGAATATGGCTTAATGAAATCTATAGTTGAATTGGCAACGCTAGCCCCAGAAAACACATTAAAGATATTAAAATTATACCTGGATAGTAGATATATTACTAAATCTTTAGATGGTTTTCCTCATTCCATTTATGTTGATAGAGAAATATTTGATTCTTTGAAGACACTATATCAAGTTCCATCAATCAGGGATGATGTTTATAGTCTTATCAATGATTTATTGCCTGTCGGCAGTGGATTGTTTTGGAAATTAAAGGAAATTATTAAATAATTTGTCATGTCCGAATCATTAAATTTACAATTAATATTAGATCAAGTGATTCGAACCGTAATAGGGGTGGTGTGTAACTAAGACTAGTACAGCCGCCCCGCTTTCATTTTGATATTGATTTTTTAGCTTATCTTTGCTATCTTCTAATTAAAGCTACTAATTAGAACAATGAATATATTGGCCAGCACATCCTGCATAATTGCTGCCGTTAATTATAGACGACCTTTTTAAGGTCTTTTTTAAATAAATAAAAACATTTTATGAATTGTCTAAGTTGTGATTTTAAAATGCCTGAAGATTCAAAGTTTTGTCCAAAATGTGGAGAAAAGGCAGCGCCCATAAAGGTGAGTCAAGTCGAAAGTTCAATTTTTGACGACATTAAAAACCATCTTGAATTTTTAGGGTATACAATTGAAATAGAGAAAGCTAAGAAAGATGGTGAAAAGAGTCTACTTATAGCCATGCATGAAAGAAAGCACAACATTTTGTTTTTTAATTTGAACCAAAACATGTTAATGATGAGAATCAGTCTAAAAACCAAGAAGAAGTGGAATAACAAAATGGTTGATTTTACTAATAGTTCTAACAAAGTGCTTATATGCACCAAGGTTTTTTGTGAATTAGAAGATGGGTTGGTTAACTTAGAGTTTGAAAGTATTTATACTGGTGCATATATAAAAGAAATTTTTGGTAACTGGCTAGATTTGATAGAGAAGGATATTGACGTTTTGTTTAGATCGGGGGAGGGGTTTGATGAATTATTTATTGATTGATTATTTTATATAAACATAATTTAAAAATTAGTCTCTGAATAATAAATATATGTATTGTCCAGAATGTGGTCTTAGCCTGGATAAAAATTGCAAGTTTTGTCACCATTGTGGAGTTAATATTGGTGCTGATTTATTAATTCCCCAAAAAGTAAAGAAAACTAAACAAATTGGGAGGGCTAATGTGAACGTAGATAAGACAAGAGAAACAGTTGAGGAATATCAAGCAAGAACAAATATTAAAAGTAAGGAAGAGGCAAAAAAATATCTAAAACAATTGAGAGTACTATTTTGGATTGTATTTTTAAGTATAATAGCAATGCGAGGTCTTAGCGAATCAGAAAGCGAGTTAGCTGTTATGCTAGTTATACCATATATTGGGCTATTAGTTTATTTCATTATTTTTTCAGTTAAAGTCTTAGAAGCTGAAAAATTATCGGGTGCAAACGCGTTATGGTGGATATTTTTTGCGCCGATTAGCTGGTTATATATTTATCCATTAATGGCTGATCCGCTCAAGATAATTCTTGGAGAAAAACAACCCCCAATCCGTTTAAGCGAAACGGAAAGGAAACAAAAGTCAGTTCAAGCTAATAAAAAATTTTGGAGAAATTTTTGGGTAATTACTGGTACTTTATTTGGTATTTTTGTTGTTAGTTTAATTATAGTAATTCTATTAACTTAAAAATATGTTTTGTAAAAATTGCGGAAAAGAATTAAGTGAAAATCAAAAATTTTGTACCAGCTGTGGCGCTAAAATTTCAGGTATAAATAAGGAAGAAAAAGAAGCACCAGAAGCACAACCCCTTAAACCTACTTCACAAGGCAGAAGCTCGTGGAGTGCTGGGAAAATTATTACAATTCTTGTAGTACTCGCAATGGTAGGAATTGGCGTTTACAATAGTTTAGACGAAGATTCGATTACAAAAAATAATGAGGGATTGTCAAGTTTTGATTCGGGAGATAGCCAAACTGCAATAAACCAGTTTCAACAAGCAAATAAAGATGCAGTGTTTGATGAGAATAAAATAAATACCCTAAAAAACCTTGCCTATGTATATGTAACTGAAGGACAAAATGAACAGGCATTAACAAATTTCAAAGAAGCATTAAGCCTTACCAAAACAAATTCTTTTGACTACTATCTAATTTCTGGCGAAATTGCCTTATTGGAATATAAACCTAATTCAGCAATTTTAAGTTTTAATAAAGCATATGAACTAAACACAAATGATTTCCAAGTAAACAACAGCCTTGCTTTATTTTATCTCGACCTTGAAGAAATGGCTCCACAATATGAAAATTATCCCAAAGCCCTTTTTTATGCGAAAAAAGCTTATGAGTATGACACTGAAAAATCAGAGATTGCAAAGCAAAATTTAGCAATTGCATACTACTTTAATGAAAATTTTGATCAAACAATTACTTTGCTATCCACGAGCAACTTAACTCAACACCCATATGCAGCTTACTGGCTTGGTCTTGCATATTTAAGAAAAGAGGATCATCTAAATGCGCAACTATATTTGCAAAAAGCTATAAATGGTGGCGCAGAAGTGCCACAAGAAATAATCGATTATTTAAATTCTAACTAAAAATATGTTTTGCGAAAAATGCGGAAATAAATTAAAGGAAAATCATAAATTTTGCACCGAATGCGGACAGTTAAATTTAGAAAAACAAGGGTCAAAACCAATAATCGTAACAAACACTTTAGAGCAAAAATGGTGGTTTAGACTTTTAAAAGTTTTATACATAATTTTATATAGTTTTCTTTTGCTAATAATACCTATCGTTTGGAGTGAAAGCAACTCAACGTATATCGGATATTCAACCACTTATGGCGGAAGATACGAAGATACATATAGTAAGGCGTTTTGGTATTCTCTGCTGACTTTATTAATTTATATTGCAATAATGAGATTAATAAAAATTACTTTCTTATATATTGCTTTCGGTCAAAAACCACAATGGAAAAAGGAATTTAAAAAACTTTTTTAAACTATGATTATTTTCGGCTGGGGACGCCAGACAATAAAAAACATCGGTCCAATATTTAAAAATCATTGCAGTCATTGCAATAATGAAGAACACTGGACAATTACGAAGTACACCACCTGGTTTACTTTGTTTTTTATCCCAATCATTCCTTATTCGATTAAATATTTTTTAAGTTGCCCAGTTTGCCAATATGGCACAACTCTTGATAGTAATCAATTGGAGCAAATTAAACCAATTGCAGAAGCAAACCAACTATTAATTGACGGAAAAATAACAGAAATAGAATACAAAACTAAGGTTGAGCAATTAGACAGTGGGGCATCATCGGCTGAGGGTGAAGTTATCGAAGAAAGGTCGTTAAGTAATACGGAAGAAACGAATAAATTTTGTTTTGGGTGCGGCACAAAAACAACTGAAGGCACGAAATTTTGTTGTAATTGCGGTGTAAAAATTGTTAACTAAAAAATATGTTTTGTATAAAATGCGGAAATGAGGTAAAAGAAGGCTCAAAATACTGCACAAAGTGTGGTAGCAAATTTTTGCATGACGAAAAAATTAAATCTAAATCAAAGTTTTTTACAAAAAGAAAATTAATTTATATTTCGAGCGGATTGTTCGTTGTTGCGATAAGTTTATATTTTTTAATTTTATTTATTAACACACCAAATGGTAATGATTATAATGTAGCGTCATCTGTCGTAAATATTTATTGTGAGGGTGATGATGAAGAGACTACTGGCGGATCAGGAACAATATTTTCTGAAGGAGGCTTAGTATTAACTAATGCACACATAATTCCAGAAAGTGCAAAAGATGATATCTATATTGATGATACAAAATGCCTTGTTATATTACCCGATCCTAACACTGGAGCCCCCGATGAAATTTATTACGCCTATCCGATATTGGATGAAAACTTAAGCGATGAATACGATGTAGCTTTTTTACAAATTCATGATGTTTTTTATGACACAGAAGAAAATAAAACTTATGGTGAGTATCCTAAAAAATTTCCTGCCTATGCAGACAAAAAACACTGTGGGACTGATAGTGTAAAACT
Organism: Candidatus Cloacimonadota bacterium; assembly: GCA_023230175.1. Lineage (GTDB taxonomy): Bacteria > Cloacimonadota > Cloacimonadia > Cloacimonadales > WRIO01 > JALNXV01. Next base: position 3,062 of record JALNXV010000090.1, on the reverse strand, counting down.
CGGCGAACCTGTAAAAGTATATGGATACCCTGCAATCAGCGGTGGTTATGCCCTTACAATCACAGATGGCGTTGTTAGTAGCTTATTAGTTGATGAAGGTTTAATAATAACCTCTGCAAAAATTAGTTATGGTAATTCGGGTGGATTGGCAGTTGACCAAAATGGATGCATGATTGGAATACCTTCAATGGTGACTGTAGATGAAAATGAAAGTTTGGGTGTAATAATTTCAAATGATTTGATAAATGAATTTATTGATAAAATCAAATAAGATGCTTTCGGTCGGAGCAATTCACTTTTTTAACTCCTATCTTGCCTTTCTTTCTAATAGAACAAGGAGTTTTACAAAAATGGCTGATAATTCTTAGTAACATCTTATTACTTAAACCAGCTGCAGGCATAACTCGGGAAAGTAATAAACAAGTTTGTGAATGCGTTTAAGGTTATTATTGCAATAATTATAATGTTTAAAACAATTTTTTATGAAAAATAGGAAGATTGAATTTGTCATTAGTGGCTTTGTTTCACTCATTTTATTAGTAGTTTTATATTCTTTAAATCAAGCTTATCAGAAAAACAAATGTTTTAATTTAAATATGGACAAAATTGGTTTTTCTAATTCTCTTGATAAGTGTTATGTTTCTGGAATTATTAATAAAGAAAGAAAAGATTATTTAGAAGATAAATATAATAAGAAAATAAAAGATCAAATTAGTACTCAAATAAATGAGAGCATAATTTTTGACTATGTCAACCTAACTTCTGGTGATCAATATGTGCTACATCTTAGTTCAGGTTACTGTAGCGATAGGAGCGATTATTGTAATGGTTGTATGATAAATTTTTATAATAATGACATAGAGGGTGATAAAAATATAGTTTTTATACATACCTATCAGAATTCTGGTATGAACTTTATTAATAAATCTAAATTTGATTTGTTAAATAAATTTTTTTGTTTTAATTTAGATTGTGGACAGGGTAAGTCACCAGCTTTTTGCCTTGATAAGCCATAAATCAAATATAAATAATCAAAAAGGGCAGTCCTGATTGATATAACTCTAAATTAACTAGAAATCTTAAAATAAAACAATATGAATTTATTGCTAAGTGGTCAAACTTTAGACCAAATTTTAATAAAAATGATTACCGAGCTAATAAAGAATAACGGGCTGTTAATTATACTTTTGTTTGTAGTGTGGCTTTTAATCTGGCTATTAATCAGAGAGGTAAAGACATGGTATTGGAAGATTAACGACATTATTACCTTGCTGAAAAAGATAGAGAAAAATACTGATTTGACTTTGAACGTTAATAATAGCAAGGATAATCAACCGCAAGTTGTAGAAGAGATTAATAAGGTTAGCTAATGTTTATCTAAAGAAGTTCCAACTATATCCCATGTCTCCCGCATCCTCGTGCTAGCACGAGGATGCTAAAAATAGAGCTTATTTAGGCCCTGTTTTTGTTTTACAGAATAGCTGGTGTCTGATAAGATTATAAAAGAAAAATCTCGAATAGTTGATTTCAGAATAATTTATAATAAAGAATATTAACTATTTTATAAAATAAAATTATGAAAGATAAGTTAATTTTAATTGGAGATGTTTTATTGGCTATTATATTATTTAATGCTATTAAATCTGGCAGTTTTTTCATAGTCGCAGGTGTTCTTTGTGTTTTAGCTATAGATATTAAGCGAAGATTTTATCCGTCCTCTAAGTATGTATATTGGATTTTTGGCATAATTTTACTAGTGATAATTGGATCAGTAGCTGATATTGGATTATCTCATCCTAAAACAAATACTGATGCAAAATATTCACAAATACAAAATACCCTCTATCAAAATACGGCGTATAATTTTTCTGTAGATTTCCCTGATGGTTGGAAAATATCCGCCAGGGATTCAAATGATTCACAAGCTGTTGTCCAAAAAGCTACAAAAGGAAGTGCTGTTATTTCTCTAGCAGTTCGGGATGTTCCAATAATTGTTGGAATCATGTCTCCTGATAATAACACAATAGAAGATGTCATTGAGTTTGAAAAGTTTAAACAACAGGCGAAGATTGATATGGAAAAAGCCCTTCCTGGCGTTAAAAATTTTGAGTTTAAACAAACACTCGTTGATCAAATTCCTGCATATTGGAGTAAATTTTCTACACCTAGCACAATGGGTGATAAAACCTCAGAAGACACAGTTGAACAGTATCAATTTTTCTATAAAAATGTTTTATATATGATTTCAATGACAGCAAACTCAAATGACTTTTCTTCGGTAAAAAAAGAATTTGATGAAACCATTAATCACTTTAAGATAACTAAATAATCAATCGCCCGATTAACTATAAAAATATGGAATCAAAAATTAACAAATACAAAATCTGGTTTTTAATTACTTTAATTATTGGTTTGATTGGTTTTTTTGATATCGCCTCCAAAAATTTTGCTAATGGCAACGAATTCATTAGTAACTTTGGCATGGTGAGCTATGTCTTTATGACAATATTTAGTTCCTTGGTTGGTATAAAAATAGGAGCGACTTTAGCAATAGCAATCAACACCATACTTCAAGCTTCTATTGTTTGGATTATTGCTGCAATATTGTTAAAAATTAGATTAAATAAACTTATAAAAATAAAAAAGACTGATACGAAATAAACTATTTTTAAATTTAATATCGAAGGTATTTTTTATTCCAAAAAAGTTCCAACTAAGTCCCACTTCTCCCTATATTGCCCTGGCCAAAATTGTGGCCATATTGTGTCCAAGAAGTGATAAAGATTATATAAAATTGACTAAGATTGATAATGATTGAGAAACGGAAAATCCTTTGTTTATCGGTGTAAAATCAGATTTAACCCTGTATTCATTAGCTACTATAAAAGTGGCTCGAAGCGGTTCTGGTCCTGTTTATCGGAGTTCGAATCTCTGTCCCCGAGCACTACTACGGTTTTTATAAAAAAACAAGCATCATCAAAACTAATAAAGACAGGCTGGAGAGCCTGTTTTTGTTGTATCCTATTAGCTAAAACTGGTTCGAATCAGAGTCCTAGTCAAAA